>CP033464.1:410000-487500 GCA_007833815.1 Brevibacillus laterosporus
TAAGACTAAATAAATAGGCGATTAATTGTTACTTAATGATTGATAATACCTCTCGATCTTCGTGTAATCTACTTATTACTTACGCACCTTCAACTGTAGATAGTATATAAAGTGCGACTGTTTTTGGTTCGATATGATGAGCTAGTTCGTTTTTTGCAATTCCCTGTTGAATTATTCCGCATAGCCAATGGATTAAATAATCCATTGCCTGTCGTATAGCTATAATTAAGGTGTTACCTTCTAAATAATCCATTTCGATTGCTGCGTTAAAAATTGGGCATGCCTTTTTCTCAAAAGAGAGACCGATCGGTCTTTTTATTTTAGCATAAATTAATAAAATGTAAATCTATTAACTCTACCTTCGATTATTTACCTGTCTCAATTCTACTATTATTGTTCTTCCCCATCTAAAACCTTAGGATAAGGCCTTTTCATAATATCCTTGATCGTTTCTTTTATCCCTGTACCAAGCTTTCTTTCGCTAATGCCAAAGCACCACATACTCCTGCGTTATCTCCCAGTGCTGGTGGGACAATGTAGGTTGACAAATCACCATAGAAATACTGATTTTCACTCACATATCCCTGTAATAGCCCGGTCAGTTGACGGCTCACTAGTGGAAATAATTGTGCTTGCTTCATGACTCCGCCTCCTATGATAAGCTTTTTAGGAGCTAAAATAAGAACATAATTCATCAGAGCTTGGGCTAGATAGTAGGCTTCTAGTTCCCAAACCTCCTCATTTGTTTGCAATTGCGCTCCCTTTTGGTTCCAGCGTTTCTCGATAGCTGGCCCAGATGCCATACCTTCCAAACAATTTCCATGATACGGACATACACCTTTAAATGAATCCGTATGATGTGGTTTTAACAAAATATGACCCATTTCTGGATGAGACATCCCATGTAAAAGCTTCCCTTCTACAATCGCTCCAACACCAATTCCCGTCCCCACTGTCATATAAATGCAACTATCCAATCCTTTAGCGGCACCCCAGGTAGCTTCACCCAATGCGGCGGCATTCACGTCTGTATCAAACGCAATCGGAACCGAAAAATGTTCTTTCATATGGCCAAGAACATCATAATTTTTCCATGCCAGCTTTGGCGTATTCATTACATACCCATAAGTATCACTTTTCATGTTCACATCAATGGGTCCAAAAGAACCAATACCAATTGCATCCAAATTCTTGCCTTGCAAAAAATTAATGACTTGCTCAAGTGTCTCTGTTGGTGTTGTGGTCGGAAAGCTAATTCTCTCAAAAATATCTCCATGTTCATTTCCGATTGCACAAACAAATTTTGTCCCACCTGCTTCAACGGCTCCAAGTCTCATCTTATGTGCCCTCCCTTTGGGATACGAACTGTTTTGTCTAATCGTGTGAGCCACCCTTACCATCTGATGCTACCATTACGGTATCTTCATCATGATTTCCTTCTGCTTGCCCACCATGAGAATCTCCTTGCATATTTAAGAGAACACACCCTGCAATGATCAATAGGATTGCAATTACCTTTTGCATGGATAAGCTATCTTTAAACCAAATAATTCCGATCGTCGCAATCAACGCGGTACCTACCCCTGACCAAATGGCATATACAATACCAACCTCTAACTTTTTTAATGCGAGGCTTAACGAAGAAAAGCAAATAAAATAAAACACAAACATAAGAATTGTTGGCCATACCTTCGTTAATCCATTCGACAGCTTCATCATGGTGGTACCTGCTACCTCTAACAGAATAGCTACACCTAAAAATACCCAACTCATTTCTCGCTCTCCTCTCTCTTTTTCCTTTCACCTTGTCTTTCTCTTACACCTTCCATCATAATGTCGATAATGGCTTCCAACGCCTCGTGTACGGTCATTTGTTGCTGCGTGAGTGGAGATTGATAGGTCATCTGTTGTAAGGAGCCTATAAACATCTGAATAAATACCTTAACATTCACAGGTCGAAATATTCCTTCTGCAATGCCCCCTTCTATAAATCGACCAATATTGTCCCATCCCTCATGCATGTGTGTATTAAAAAGTTCCCACTGTTCAGGATAAAACCTCTTTAAATCTGCCAGAAACCGTAAGTCAAATGTAATAAGCTCACTAGGAATAACGAGAAAGAGCTGTTTTAATTTTTCAATTGGACTAACATGCTGACTCTGTAAGATTTCTGTTTCTTTAATGAAATAGTGTTGCATATCCTGCTGAATAATGTAGGAAAGTAGCTCTTCTTTGGATGTAAAACAGCCGTATAAGGTCTTGGTACTGACGCCTGCTCGGTGGGCAACATTTGACATTGTAAATTTGATTCCATATTGTTTGATCTCTTCCATGGCACATGTAGCAATACGTTCTTGCATCGAAATCACCTCTTTAGAAACAAGGAAAATATTATATTTTTTATATTTTCCTTTACTACTTAGTTTAAAAGAAAAAATGTTTGTTAGCAATACCTTAGGAATTGCCAAGCCTCTGACTCTAACACAGGTTAAGCTATAGTTGCATAGTAATAACTTGGGTTCAATCAAGTCTTGCTGAAGGAATCCTTGACGATAAAAAAACAGAGTATGGGAAGAACAATCTTCCTACACTCTGCCGTCTGTTGCTATCTTCATACCGATTATGGATGTCATTTTGCTATTTGTCGTTTCTACTTGGAATTGAATAGCATAAATGCTAGTACTAGCTTCTTAAACTTACTCGGTATCTGCCGCTCTTTTCACTACAAACAGACAAATTGTAATAATCACAAAAGCTAGTAGCGCCAAGAATGGTATCGTGATGAAGCCAAGCCAATTAATATACTCTCCTGAGCACGGCACACCTTGGGTACAGAGAGCGGCTCCTTTCATAAAAGGAACTTTCTGCACACTATAGTGATAGGCTGAAGTAATGATTCCCACGATTGAAAGCGGTAATATGTATCGATAAATGCTGATATCGTTACGATACACCGCCATCCCCAACAGAATCGTTAATGGGTACATCAAAATTCGCTGATACCAACAAAGCGTACACGGTACAAAATGCATCACTTCACTAAAATAAAGACTACCAATCGTTGCAATAAGTGCGGTAATCCAGGAAAATACTAACGACTTATTCATGAGCTACTTCCCCTCTGCAACAGGGTTAGCTGCCTCTTCTACAGCTTTTTTGAAGTCGTCCATGCTATTTCCTTCAAATCGCTTTCCATTTATATATAAGGTTGGCGTACCCCGTACATCAAGCTTTTTCACGATAGCCAAATCTTTGTCAACAGCTGCTTGATACTTCTTAGCCGCGAAAGCCTGCATGACCTTCTCCGTTTGTTGTGCATCAGCCATTTGACCTAAGAGACTTTTTAACATATCTTCTGTAAAGTAATCTTTCTTTTCTAAACTGAGATCTGCTGGTAGATTCTTATACAATAAATCATGGAATTTCCAGAAGGAATCATTTCCTAATTCACCAAATACGGTCTCAGCAAATAAAGCAGAACGATGTGAGTCTACAGAAATAAAGGGGTCCTGAAAGAAGTAGAACTGAGCTACTCCAGTCTCCACATAATCTTTATCAATCTGCTTTACAAGTTCTTCATTAAATGTCTTGCAGGCAGGGCACTTGTAATCACCAAACTCGACAATTTTCACTTTGGCAGTCTCTTTACCAAGATAAGGTTGCCCTTCATAATCAGCAGCTTCCATCAATACCATCTGCGTAGATTTAGGCATAAGGAAGAGATACGCTACTACTAAAACAGCAATAATTCCGATGCTCCAAAAAATCCATTTGGAAGATCGGTCGGATGATTTCCCTCTGTTTCCTGATACAGCTTTCTTCTTTTGGTTATGTTGCTGTTTCAACTTGACACCACCCATACTAATATTTATTTACTTACAAAAATACAGTTATTCTCCATAGTAGTTGATCTTTGATTTTATCGCAATGCTGTGATCTTCACTAAAGTGGATATTTTTTGAACGAATTGTAACATTACTTCTACTTTCATTTTATTATAACTGATGATTTTTTCCGAGTATTTCCACTCTATTTTTTATATGTTTCGATTTGTAAGTCTATTCTTTCCAAGTTTAAAAAGCCGATGTTAACTTTTTAAACATAATTACACGTTTATATAGATGGGTTTTTACACTATTCCCTCTTGTTTGCAATAATTGAAATGTTAGTAATTATTACCATTAATTATTTTGGATATTTTTATCATAAGTAAAAAACTTTCCCAGCAATAAAGGTTTTAACAAAAATAATGGAAAAAATTTTTCGAATTTGACAGGAAAAAAGATGAAAATTGGACATCACTATGACTTTTTTCTCTTGTAAAATAATCTGTTAGGCTCTATTCTGATACTTAGCTGTGTATTTCACGAATTCTAATTTAGAGAGAATTCCAATCTAATTTACCGTTTCATTATTAGATAAAGTGTTTATAAGTAAATAACAAAAGAAGAGATGATACACTAACTGGAGGAGAATGACATGTTTAAAAAGAAAACACTACTCTTGCTGTCCTCAGCTTTATTAATCGGGGCTTTGCCTGCAACAACTGATGCAGCTGTTGTGAAGAAAAATGTTCAAGCTACTTACAACAATGTGAAAGTAAAGTATAACGGCTATGTAGTTCCAACTGACACAGAACCATTCATCGTTAATGGTACTACCTACATCCCACTTCGCATGATGGCAGGCGTATTTAACAAAGACGTCTCCTGGGATCAAGCTAGCTACACAGTAACTGTAGGAGACCGTGTAGACCCAAGAATTGCACAGCTACAATCTGAAATTTCTTCAAAAGATTCTAAAATCGCTAGCTTAGAAAGAGACGTTTCCAACTATAGAGATCAGTTGGATAAGAAGGATAAGGATAAGAAGAAAAAGAGCAAAAATAGTGATGTAGACGATTTGGAAGACGATCTAAACAAAGAGTTTGGTAAATACAAAAAAATCAAATGGAACTTAGAATTAAAAGGCGATGAAGATGATCTTGACCTTACCATCGAAGTTGATCTTGGAGACTACAAAGATGAGTATAAAGATCTAAGTGAATCTGAAATCAAAAAGTTCATCAAGGAAGTCTGCGAATATATCTGGGATGAAAAGGATTTTGATGAGGCTAACATTGATGGAACTCTCGTTGACACAGATGATGATGATGATCTGTGGACGTTCGATGGTAAAGGTAAAACCAATAAAATTACTTACAAGAAGCAATAAGGGTATAAAACGAAGATTTTTTATGCCTCGTCCCGGAGACTTTTCTCCGGGGCTTTTTGTATAATGCTCATCACATAAGCTGGAAACAGAACAAAACAAGAAACCAGACATGAAAAACAGAAACTCTCTGTTTCCACATTCTGGCTCCCTTTACCTCTACCACTCCCTATTTTATTCGTTACTTTCACCCTAGAGCATTATCCTAGCTTCTGCGCAAAAGTAGCTCCAAACTCCTTGCATTCCTCAATCTCTTTATCTCCAGGCGACAGCTCTACTTTCAAGCCCTCCACCACGATCTCTGCTCCCAAGGATTGTAGTTTCTTGGTCAGTACCTCTACGGCTTCTCCAAACATCGGATAGCTAGTATCTCCAGAACCGAATACGGCTGCTTTTTTGCCCGTAAGATCAAGTCCATCCATCTCATCGTAAAAGTCGAGGAATTCATCTGGCAGATCTCCGTCGCCCCAAGTGTATGCCCCTAACAGGATCGCATCATATTCAACCAAGTCAGCAGCCTTCGCATTCCATACCTCTTTTACTACAATTTCATATCCTTGCTCACGAATGCTGTCAGCAATCAACGTTGCCATTTCCTCGGTGTTTCCTGTCATGCTTGCATATATCATCCCAATTTTGCTCACGGAGATCTCTCCCTTATATCTATATTTCTGGTCACTAAATGAAAATTATTATCACTTACATAATATTGATATTGATTATCATTGTCAACACTTTTTTTATAAAAAAACAAGCTGACTCTTACATCAGCTTGATACGAAACCACGATAGGAGAGACCAGCGCCTTTCCATTCTTTTTTTATATGTAGGTAGTCCTCTATATACTTCAATCGCTTCTCTATACGCTTGTTTAGCCTCTTGCTTTTCCCCTAGGTATTCATAAAGTTTCCCCATCCGATAATAAACCTCTGCAGAGGAGGAATTGAGCTGTTGTAATGACTTTAGATAGCTCAATGATTTTGCTGTATCTTGCTCTGCATAAGATTCGCTTAGATACAAATACGCCTCACCATATTTGACGCGTGGATTACTAGCAAAGGCACGTAAGACATTTGCTTCACCTTGGTCCACCTGACCTTGTTTGATTTGACAGATTCCATAGTCACTAAGATATTCTGCGGAATCATTCATAACGGAGAATATTGCGTTTAAATACTGATAGGCTTCTTCATAGCGCTTTTTCTCCATTAGGATGCGTGCCACTTCTAGTTTGGCTGATGTATCGTGCGGATTAAGTCTAAGGTCATTCTTTATTTTTCGTAAACGGCTAGACTGCTTGATTGGTCGAAACCAGCTAGGAAATAGACGCATATAACGTAAGTCTAGTAAATAAATGAGCAATAAAATCACAAGTAGAGCGATAAAAGGATTACCAAAAATCCAAAATAAGAATGAAAAAAGAAAAAACTTACCCAAACATTCTTCCTCCTACCATCCCGTTATATTACTGCCCTTCTATTCTAACATGTAAACAACTTGAAAAATATATATTTATAGTACATCGCCTATCTATTATTCACTAGACTCTTGCTCTACTTTCTCTCCATGGAGATTTGCTGTTAATCTTTTTCTTGAGCTTTGATATTTACCTGTTGCAGGTACCTGCCCAATCGCCTTTGCTAGTCCGAACAAAGGCATATTCGCGTAAATCGCTTCGTACTTTGTAGGTTCTATGTTATATGTTTCGTGAAAAATGCCTACACTCCCATCTGAGCCTATGCTACGATGAAAAGCTTTCCAAGCCTCCAGATGATAGCCACCATGTGCGTAAGTCTCCAACTGTTCATATGAATTCCAATACTGTATAAGTCCAATCGTTCTACCATTCCAGCAGTATTCCCCTCCCATAAAGCCTAGTTCAGGATGCTGGTATAACTCTTTAAGCATCTTCACCATAGCTAAAAAGACAGGTAACCATTTATGAACCGCCCACCATTTATTGATGCGCATTCCAATGTAAAACACGACGAAAGATTTGCCAGCTGTTGCAGCGAAACGACCATTTTGAACGTTACTCATAATACCTCCATCCACCCTTTCATTCTCACTTTATTTTTTCATTGGTTTTTACTAATCCTGTCATTCCTGGACGCAAGCGTAGATCAGTGTTATCTAGTAATACCTACATACCCAGAAAGGGGAATGATGGCAGCCATCGTAAGTGTATAAATCGTAACAACCCATTGAATCTCATCCGTGGAGACTCCAAATACATTCATCATCTCTGGGATGGCCACGTTAACAATACTCGTATCCAATACCGCCATAAATGTACCTAATACGATGGCAAATACAGCAGGCCAGAAGCTGTGAGGGGAAGATAGCGTTGGTGCTGGACTCAGATTGCTATGTTCAGTTCTATTCATAACTTCTCTCCCTATCTCACAAGAATCGTAATCGTCGCAATACTTCCAGGTTTAAAATTAAACGCTTGTTCAAGAAAGCTTATTTTGACCGGGATACGTTGTGTTACCTTCGTAAAAGTACCTGCTGCATTCGATGGGGGAAGTAGGGAAAATGTGGACTGCGTAGCTTCTCCTACCTGTTCCACCTTGCCTTGATACACATGACCGGGAAACATATCTAAGCGAATCTCCACTGGTTGCCCTGTTTTAACCTATCCCGCTTTGGTTTCTTCAATATTGGCCTGAATATATAAAAAGTTCAACACTCCTGTCAGCATACCGACTGGCGGTTTGTTTATCGTTAAAAAATAATGAGCTACTACGCTCTTTCAGTGTTTACGCTCCCTTATAACTAGGATGAGCAGATGGAGATCAATAAATGACCCCCTGCTATCCTACTTTTTCTCGCTTTGTTCATTTTTGTTCTGTAATAGCTCATTCATAATACGATATTGGTCATCAGGAGAAAATAGATCATTTCCCATTTCCTTCGCAATGATGCTCCCGTAGGTATTGGTCATAAAAAAACTGGCCATTTTTCGTGGATCAACACTATCTGAGATAGCACCAGCTTCCTGCCCACATTGAATCCACTTCATCTGCATATCAACAGAGAATTCATGAAATCGTTTCAATAAACTAGCAATCTCTTTATTTTCCTTTTGACTAAGCAAATAGATAAAAATTTGACTGGAGACCTCTTTCTCTCCTTGTAGCAACTCTGAAAAACCATCAATAATGGATTTTAAGGGATCGTGTAATTCTCCACACTTAGCAATTTCTACTTGGTATTGAAACTGCTCGTTTACCTTTTCCATTTTAGCTTGCAAAATATAGGCAAACAGTTCATCCTTACTCTGCACATAATGATAAATGGCCCCTTTTGACAAACTAGTTCTGTTCATAATTTCCTGTAAAGTCGTTTGACGGCATCCCCGCTCACGAATGATCTCTTCCGTAGTAGCAAGTAACATCTGGAAAGTGGAAATCGAATGGTTCTGTTGTGTCATGAGCACTTTCTCCTTTTGGAATGATTTCCTTGTTATTATTTTACATACCGACCAGCGGTTTGTAAAGAGTGATTATAAAAAAACAGACACCTGAATGGCCGTCTGTTTTTCTTCTTGTTACATCTACACAACTAAGCCTGCTTTAATCTCTTTGATCTGCTCTAGATGTCTCTGTTCATGCAATCCAATAAACTCCAGCCATTGATTCATGTCCAGCAGTCCAAATACAGGATGTGGAAATGCCTTTTTCGCGCGTTGAGAAATTTCTGCCCCTTCAAAGACAGCTAACAGGGAGGTACGAGCAGCCTCTAGTTTCTGTAAAAGCTCCTCAACATGTTTAGGCTCAGTAGTTGGCTCATACGGTGCTGGAGCTTGCAACTTCTTGCTACGATCCAACGTTAATGAAATCGGTTTGGGTTCTGTAATAACATCTTCATTTGCCAAAACTCGTTTAGCATTTTGAGCCACTGCCCATTCAACCAAGTATAAATGCTCCAAGACCTGTCCAATTGTCCAGACCTCTTCCAAGGCCACCTGATTGATATCTGTATCTGACAAACCCTCTACTGCCTTCACTAACTCTGCCCTAACTTCATGTATATTCATGTATGTACCTCCTATATTTTACTTTTTATCCACTATCAACATCTGTTCTTCACGTTGATTAGGATTTCCTGTATACTGATACACTTGTAGAAACGATCCTCGAAACTAAGGAAACATTCAATAAATGTGAAGTTTCCTCCTCCTCCTCAGCTTACTGGGATGTATTGTCCTACAGGCAAATATTCACCCATTTGCATAGTTACCTGTTGACCAAAGGGTACATTCGCTGCCGTACACGGGAAACATGCCGATACCACCATATTTCGATAGATGACACCCTTAACCGGTTGGTTGCCTAAATCAACCCATGTATAACCACGTTCTGGTGTAGCAAAAGCAGGACGTGGAGCGCCAAATCCTACTATCAGATTAGCGTACCCCTGTTGATCCAACACCGTTTGATAATCAGCCAATGTACAAATAGTAGCCGTCCCCACAGTAGAGACAAAGGACATGCTCCAATACCGCATATTTTCTAAACCTGTAATTGACTGATTATGATACGTAGCAGGAAACGTAGGTGCCCTCCATCTCATGCACAAATACTGAGCAGGCGAAGAACAAAGGGGTGCATACGTGTAGCCTCCCTGCGGATTTCCTAATAGAATCAGATTTTGCTTGTATGTTGGCCGGTACCACGTTAGCACATTAGGTGTAGGTGTGAGAGTTACTGGTGGATTTGTCATTTGACTAGGTTGCATTGCACATATCCAATTGCTTTGTTGTAAAATAGCCCCCATATCAAGCGGCATCGGATTTTTCACTCTGAGGCGCTTTCCATCCTTTTTACGCCGATAGGTGACTTTGGGCAACTCTCCCCCTGCTTCCTCTACCCCTTCACTCGCCACATAAATGCGATACACTAGAATTCCCGACGGATTAGGCTGCCCATTTGGCAATGCGCCAACAAAGAATGTATTATTCTCTACTCCCGGAACAAAGGGACATACAAAAGGTGGTGGTGGTGTAAACTGAAGTTTGAGCGTATAGCTACGATTCGAAGCATACCAATTCGCATGCGGGTCGAACGTGTTTACACAGCCATCGTTTGGGATCAGCATTTGATCAAACGCGCTTGCAATCGCTTGTTGGTTGCATCCGTACACCGTGTAAGACATATATCGTGAACAAGGATATTCGCCCTCGATAATTATCTCTACCTCAGGATCAACTACAAACGGATAGAAATAATACCTTGCATTACAATCAGGATATAACACATTTTCTTGAAAAGTAGCCCAGGTATTCATGAGCGTTTCCTCTCCTCTCTCAAGAAGTCACCCCTTCTGTTTTAACGGTAACTTTGCTGTTGTGTATGTACAGCTTCTTTCTGATGGTAATAGTCACGCATCCATTCCCTTTTGATTTATTCACGTTGCTTATTTCGCATGCCTGAAAAAGAGAGATACCTGTCCAAGTAACACCTCCAGAAATCAGAGCCATTTCCAGAAAAAAAGAAGCGATCGCTATACGACCGCTTCCCTATCATTTTCCTATTTATCTTTCATTTTGTTGCTTTATGTTAATCTACATCTTTCCCTATAGAGGCCCGTAAAATCTCGTACCAGTTTTCCCGAGTCAATTGTAGTGATAATGAATCTACTGCCAACGCAACTCGCTCCAATTTTCCAGAGCCAGCAATCGGCATGATTTGTGCTGGATGCATTAATAACCAAGCATAAAGGACCTGTTCGATGGAAGATGCTCCTATCTCTTTTGCCACATCCATTAAAGTATTGCGCAAGCGTACATGTTTTTCCGTTTGGGAGGTAAATATCGCTCCCCCGTTTAAAGGAGACCAGGCCATTGGCTTAACTCGATGAAGCATGCAGTGATCTACAGTGCCATTCTGAAACAAATCAAAATTGCCAGCAGACAACTCCAATTGGTTAGTGACAAGTGGTTTGTCCAAGTAAGACTGCAACAAATCAAATTGAGAAGGAGTAAAGTTGGAGACCCCAAAATGCCTTACCTTACCTGTAGCGTGCAATTCACGAAATGCTTCTGCTACTTCCGTCGGGTCCATTAGATAGTCAGGGCGATGGATCAAAAGTACGTCAATATAATCCGTGCGTAGCTTTTGAAGAGAGGAATCAACTGATGTCACAATATGATTTTTACTTGAATCATAGTAATGTAGCTTTTGCGGTGGTCTGTTCGGATTCATCAACTTGATTCCGCATTTGGTCACAATTTGCATGTTCTCACGAAGAGACGGCTTGAGAGCTAATGCTTCTCCAAATCGCTCCTCACACGTATATCCTCCGTAAATATCTGCATGGTCAAAGGTAGTGACACCCATTTCTAAACAAGATTCTATAAAATGCACGACCTCTTCCTTACTCATATTCCATTCCACTAGTCTCCACAAACCGTGAATAATGCGTGAAAATGTTAGATCATCATGTAGGATAACTCGTTCCATCAGGATCACTCCCTATTTTAAACACCTTATCTATTCTACCTAACTATATCATGACAATTATCCTCTAACAATTTTTGACACTCCCCATGCCTAAATGCAGGGGATTCTTGGGTAGTCACTCCTAACGAAGTGAAATTTACCAAGCTATCCCTGTGTGTCCCACAGTTCAGTTGGTTATGCCAACAGTCGAAGTCCTTCTTGCTCAATATTGATGGCAGCGTTTTTGTCACGATCATGTTGTGCGCCGCAGTTCGGGCATGTCCAATTACGCAAATTGAGATTCTTTACCTCTTTATTTTGGTATCCACAACCAGAACACAACTGCGAAGACGGAAATTGTTTCCCAACAATGGAAATTGTTCTTCCATACCAAGCTGCTTTGTATTCCAGCATGGTTCTGAATGCTGACCATGACGCATCTGCAATGCTTTTCGCAAGCTTGTGGTTCTTGATCATGTTTTCCACACGTAAGTCTTCCAAGCAGATCGTTTGATTTTCACGAATCAGTTGAGTTGACAGTTTGTGTAGAAAATCGTTTCGTGTGTTCGATATTCTTTCATGTAGACGAGCTACTTGTTTTCGTGATTTTTCTCGGTTCTGACCACCTTTTTTACGTCTGGACAGTTTCTGTTGCCAAGTAGCAAGCTTCTTTTCGTAGTAACGAAGAACCTTGGGATTGGCTATTTTCTCACCTGTCGAAAGAATGGCAAAGTCTTTGATGCCAAGATCAACTCCAACAGTCTTTTCTGCTTGTAATAGGGGTTGAATCTCTGTTTCGCACAAAACAGATACAAAGTATTTGCCTGAAGGATTTTTTCTAACGGTAGCCGAGAGAATGCGTCCTTCGACTTCTCTTGACTTCGCAAATGTAACCCATCCAAGTTTAGGTAGTTTAATACGATCCCCTTCCATTTTGATGTTCATCTTGCATGTGTAGGATTGCTTTGGATTCTTCTTGCTCTTGAATTTAGGATATCCTTTCTTTTCCTTGAAAAACTTTTTGTACGAAGAATCCAAATCTTTCAAAGTGGATTGCAGGGCAGTGGAATCTACTTCTTTCAGCCACTCTATCTCTTTTTTGAGTTGTGTGAGCAGGGAAGAGCAATCGTTGTAGTTGAGTGTTTTCTGTTCTTGTTCGTAAGCATCCTTTCGCTTTGCAAGAAAGTGATTGAATACAAAGCGAGTGCATCCGATCGTTTTGTTGATGAGTGTCGCTTGTTCTTTGTTTGGATACAAACGAAATTTGTAAGCTTTGTGCATGTTCAATCACTCCTTTCTTTTTGAGACTCAATGTACTTTTTAATCACATCCAGTTGAACAGTCCCAACTGTGGCAACAAAGTAGGAGTTTGTCCAAAGTGAGGGGAGTCTACTTTTGAGATGTTTAAATTCCATCCGCAAAACTCTGGATGTATAGCCCTTCAAATGTTTCACCATTCGGTGGATTCCGAATTGAGGATCGCATGTGATTAGCAAATGAACGTGATCGGGCATGATTTCCATCTCGACCACTTCAGCACGCAATTCCTGTGCTTTTTCAAGAAACAATTCCTTTAATCGAACATCTACTGGTTCAATCAAAACCTTTTTGCGATACTTTGGACAAAAGACAACGTGGTATTTACAGTCAAATACGATATTGTGGTTACTTTCCACTGATCTACTCAAAGCCATCACCTATGGTTAATTATACCACATGCCGTTAGATATATTTAGCATATCTAACGGCAATCAGCAAAAAAAAGAACTCTTTTTTGTTTGCTCTTAGCACCCTCTTTTGAGGATGCAGAGCAAAGTGCCTTATATCCTCATAGCTAAAGCAAGGGGTTTTACGGCACGGTTGATAATCTAGCTGGACATCCTTATCTATCTTCTTCACTTGAGATAATTCTTTTAAACGCTTGTTTACCTGTTCCTGTGCTACCATGTTAGCCATACCTCCAATTGAGGGTAATAGACTAAGTAATCCTTGTTAGGTTGATACTTCTCTTCCCGGTACTGCTTGGTAAGCGGAATGATTGTATTTTGAGCATAAATCAATGGGCCTCCGCCAGATAATACCAATAGAGAGGATGGTCCGTTCCTCCTTGGCATCGGTAAGCAACAGCCACTTTCATATTGCCATCATCGTCCATGTCTATAAAACGAACATATGCTGGAATGTCAAGCTCCACCGTTGGCAACACCTCTGCACCATCAGGCAAATAGCGCCCTGCCACCTCTAACACATCCTGTTCCTCCAACATCATGAGTACCCTCCTCTAGGCGTATTTTTTATATTTTATGTAAGAGAGAAGGCAACGTGCCCAAATAAAAAGCATCTGCCACAGCGAAGTCGCTATAAACAGATGCTTTCCACGTCTATTTTTATTTTTTGAGGGACACCTAGTCACATCGTTAATGAAGTGCCTTTTCGATAAAATTCTTTACTCTATCTTGATATTCTACTTTAGCTATAGTAAAGGATTTCGTATGCCCGGCTCCAGGTACTATCCAGAGTTGTTTCTCTCCCTGCGCTGCATCAAAGATTCGATATGCCATCTCAGTTGGTACCAATTTATCTTGATCACCGTGGATGATGAATAGTGGTCGAGTATTCTTCTTCACTTGCTCTATGGCAGAAGCTTCTTCAAACGAATAACCTGCTCGTAGCTTAGTAGTCCAACCCGTTGTTTGCATAAGTGGGAAAGTCGGTAAGTGATACAGATTCTTCAACTGATAGCTTAACTCTTCGGTCACGGATGTAAAACCGCTATCCTCAATAATTCCTTTTACCTCAGATGGCAAATCCTCGCCGCTAGTCATCAAGACCGTTGCTCCACCCATGGAGATACCATGCAAGAAAATTTGCTTAGCGTTTGCCTGTTTCGTTAACATCGTGATCCAACCTACATAGTCTTTGCGATCATGCCAACCATATCCGACATAATCCCCTTCACTCTGCCCATGTCCACGAGCATCCGGCATTAATACCTGAAACCCTAAGTCATGGTAGAACTTTGCATAGCTTTTCATATCTTCCCCTTTGCCACGGTAGCCATGAGCTAAAATGACCGCCTTGTCACTGGGTTGTTTGCTTGGTATATAAGTAGCTTTTAGCTTCAAGCCATCGAATGATATTTGCTCCAAACTGCCTTTTTCTTGGCTTTTATACCATTCCCTTACGTTTATTTTATCCTGTTCCACTGCTGCATCTATAGGGGTAGCAGACGCCTCTTGTTCACCAGAATAAAGCTTGACTTGACCACCGCGGTTTACGCTTACATGATAAAAATAGCTACTAGCAGCAACGAGAGCGATAAATAAGACAGCCATAATCGCGCCACATGCAATGATGAATCGTCGTTTGTTCATGCGTGTTTCTCCTCTTGAGTAAGCTTATTCTGTTATGACAAATTCTATTATTTCTATAAAAAATAACAAATTCCTCTGCATGAACACAAAGTAAAAGCATCCTATTCTCTAGCAAAGTGAATTAAATGCTTTCATTTATCCAAATGATGTCGCATTTATTCCCAGCTATCGTATTTTTGTCTGAGATTATTGAATGTGACTAACCCTTTTTGTAGAGAAATCGGACACATTCCATTATATTTTCTGATCTCACTATTGATGTCATCAATTTTTTGCTGTACATAATCTTCGCTCGCAGCTTGATCCATGAGTCCAATCGCTTTTCCAATTAAATCTCGAATGTTGCGCTGAAGCTCCAACCAAGGCGGTAAATAGTTAGCATGCTTTAGTACATTATGTAGAACATCACCTTCTAAGGATTCTTTAGGCAACGGTTTGCCTTTACCCGGTAGATTG
This sequence comes from Brevibacillus laterosporus, assembly GCA_007833815.1. Lineage (NCBI taxonomy): Bacteria > Bacillati > Bacillota > Bacilli > Caryophanales > Paenibacillaceae > Brevibacillus > Brevibacillus laterosporus. The sequence goes on from CP033464.1 coordinate 425,488, forward strand.
TCAAAATCCCCGCGTTTTTCATGTTCCATGTAGATAGCATCCATCCGTGCTTTATGTTCCATTATTCTCCATGAATGTTTTTTATTCCTTTTCCTAAAGGAATAAAGCCATGCGGAGGAATTTCCGCATGACTTACGCTCCCTATCTATATAGTCGCCTATTTTCCAAAAATCGTTTCAGCGTTATCCAACGCCATTTTCGCACCAAGCGCTGAATAATCCAGCCATGGTTGTTCTGGAATCATGTAGATGTGGTTCGCTTTCACAGCTTTTAAATCTTTCCAGATTGGATTACTTTGTAATTGCTCAAATACCTTTTCAGCTCCTCCTCTGTCATTAACAATCACAAAGATCGCATTTGCGTCAAAATCAGGGAGTACCTCTTGAGAAATCACTTCAAATGCTTTCTTTTTGTTAAGCTTCTCTACACCCTTGGCAGGTTTCAAGCCTAAATCTTCGTATAGAATAGGTCCCATAGGGCGTCTCGTGCTAAATACACGTAGCTCTTTTCCCGTTACTCGAATTCCCATTACAGTACCATCGCCGATTTTGTTATGTACAAGCTTCTTCACACGTTCTGCCTGTGCTTCGTAATCGTTAATAAAGGCTTCTGCTTGTTGTTCGCGGTCCACCAGTTTTCCTACTTTTTTCAAAGTATCCCGCCATGTTCCATCATCTAGGTTAAATGAATACGTCTTCGCAATTTTTTCGAACTTAGACAAATCAGCTCCTGCATATTGTTGATCTACATAAATCACATCTGGTTTTAATGCTAACAGAGCTTCCATATCAGGATCTGATACCACACCTAGCGGTTTCGTATCCTTCAAGCGATCTGCTACGTGAGGCAAGAAGGATTTTAGATCGCCACCAATGACGGAGCCAACTGGAGTAATTCCCAGTGCAAGTAAGTTATTCGTCAAATGAATAGACATAGAAGCAATTCGAAGCTCTTTATTTTCTGTCTGTTGCTCAGCTGTTTGCCCTTTTGTCGCATCTGTATTTTTGGGTTGTGACGTACTTTGACCGCAAGCGGATAGTACAAAAATAGATAGGATACACATAAAAATCATTAATTTATTTTTCATTTTTTCTCCTTACAACAAACGTTTATTTTGTTTTAACTAGTACATATAAAAAATAAGGAGCTCCTACAGCAGCTACTACTACACCTGCCGGAATCGCATTCGGTTGAAAAATAGAACGGCCAATCGTATCTGCTATGACTAATATGACCAGTCCGATAAGACCCGCTATCGGTAACATATGTTGATGCAATGGTCCAACAAGTCGACGCGCTAGATGAGGAGCCACCAAGCCAATAAAACCGATTCCTCCCACCATAGATACACTAGCGCATGATAAGGCCACAGCTGTTCCCAGTAATAACAACCGTTTACGATTCACAGCAATTCCAATGCCCATGGCAAGCTCATCTCCAAGCGAGAAAGCATTCAGCGCTTTTGATTGGGCGAGTGCATATGGGACGAATATCAAAATCCATGGCAACAAGGCAAATACGTTAATCCAATCCCGTCCCCAGACATTACCTACTAGCCATCTAGAAGTAAAAGCATATGTTGTTTCATCTAGCGCAAGTGATAGGAACAGCGTAATGGCACTGAAACCGGCTATAATCGCAATACCAACCAATATTAGTCGAATGGGCAGTAAACCTTTATCCCGATCATAAGCTAGCACCATGATCAGTACAGCAGTCACCACTCCTCCCAAAAAAGTAAACATGGGGATGAGTAAGACAGAGGCACCTTTCAACGATTGAAAAAAACTAACAAAGATAATCAAGCCTAGGGATGCTCCCGCATGAAGACCTAGAATCCCCGGATCAGCTAGTGCATTTCGGGATAATCCTTGCAATATAGCACCAGAAATCCCTAAGCCCACACCAGCTAGCATAGTAACAACAATACGCGGAAGACGGTATTCAAATAAAACCATCATTTCGTCTTGACTGCCGTTGCCGAAGAAGGTTTGTAAAACAGTTAAAGGAGCAAGTCGGATTGAGCCTGTATTAAGGCTAATGATGATGACGCTTAAACAAATAAGTATCAAGATTACTCCAACTGTCCATGCTCGTCTTTCCCTGCTGTGAACTCGCTGCTCCATTTATAAGTCCCTCCTTTCTTTGCGGGCAAGGTATAGAAAGAAAGGAACTCCAACAAGTGCAACCATTACACCAATCGCTAACTCTCTAGGCGGATTAACTATCCTGGCACCTAAGTCAGCTAAAACTAACAAGATCGCCCCTAACAGAGCAGACATCGGGATGATGTAGCGATAATTGACCCCCACAAGCTTTCGTGATATATGCGGTATCACTAATCCTACAAATCCTATTGAACCCACAGCCGAAACGGATACTCCAGCAAGTAATACAGCAATCGCCATCCCAAGTAATCGAATCTGCTTTGTGTTGACCCCTAAATTATCCGCAACGTCGTCACCTAATGACAGCAACGAAACAGAGCGTCCCAACAGAATGGAACACAAAATGGCAATCAAGATAATTGGCACTAGTATAGCAAGATGAGACCACCTCACCCCGGAAACACCGCCAGCATACCAAAAGGCCAAATCTTGACTCAAATCATAATAAATGGCGATTCCTGAACTGAGTGAATGTAAGAACGCTGCAACTACCGCACCAGCGATCGTTAAGCGTAACGGTGTTAGCCCTCCAGCCGTCTGTGATCCCAGTAAAAAGATCAATAACGTACTAAGTACAGCGCCTAGAAACGATATGATCATTAAGCTGGTGTAAGACAAATGTGGCAAAAATGCAAAACTGAGTGCTACAACAAACGTTGCACCTGCATTAATTCCCAAAATTCCAGCATCAGCTAACGGATTACGGGTCACACCTTGCATCAATGCTCCTGCGACTGCAAACGCCGCTCCAACAACAGCAGCCCCAATCACACGTGGCAACCGCATTTCATGAACGATTTGATGTGTCGTCAGCTCTGGATGATAAGAAGTAACAGCCGCCCATACCGTTCCCAGTGTCAAATCTTTTGCACCAAACGAAATAGCGACAAACATAGAAACGATCAAACCAAGAAACGACAATATGAAAAACAACCCAACCAGAGAAATGCTCCGTCTTGCTGTAGTAGTTTTTACAATAGAGTTATTCAACAAAATACCTACTCCTGAACAAATTCTTGTTTGAAATGAAAGTACCACTATCTATCCTTTAATGAAAATGATAATTATTTTCAGTTGTGATTATAGCTTGAGTCTTTATGAAAAATCAAGGAAAAATGTAACCACCATCAATTATTTTATTTTTTTGAAAAAAGAAAAAACCACCTCAGAGGGTGGTGAACTTGCTATGGTTAGCATAGAAAATCTATCTCAATCAGCTCTATAATCATTTGCCAATGGTAATGTAAAGAAAAACGCAATAACCTCATGCTCTTCACGTACTCCAAATGATACATGGTGTTTCTGCAAAATGGTTTGAACAATAGATAATCCCAATCCGGTTCCACTCAAATTCTTATTTCTGGAACTCTCAATCACATAAAAAGGTTGCCATATTTTTCCCGAATACGTGCTATCCCAATGCTCAATACCGTTTTTTATGCAGAACATCAAATGGTTGCCTTCTCTTTGAAGTGAGATCGCTATCCGTTTATTTTTGGTGTACTTAACTGCATTACTGATAAAATTATCAAGCACAATTTCAATTTTCGCTCGATCCCCCACCACCAAAGTATTACTTAACCCACATTCTTCTACGGTAAGCATGAGATTTTTCTGTTGAATGGTAATCTGATACTTGTGTATGGTTTGCTCAAATAAAAGAGTGAAGTCAAAAGACTCCATCGTGAATGAGTCATTCTGTAGTTTGGACAGATTCAGCAACTTGTCTACAATCCCAGACATTTCATCCGCTTGCTTTTTAATAACATCGACAAACGTACCATCATCTAGCCCATCCTTGATTCCCGTAGAGTACGCTTTGATCAGCGCAATGGGTGTTTTTAATTCGTGGGAAATGTCCGAAATAAATATACGCAAGTTTTGATTTTTTTCTTCCAATGCTTCCAGCGCCTCTTTTAACTTGTCACTCATCATATTAATACTTTCGGCCAAACTCTCTATTTCATCACCAGTCTGAATCTCGGATTTTTGAAAAGACAAATGAGAGATATCCTCTGCCGTTTGTCGTAACTGGGTCAGTGGACGTACAATTTGTCTGGCAATGAGCCATGACAACCCGATTGTCAGTAAAAGTGTTCCTATCGCTAAATACAAGTTAAATTCGTTAACCATTTGAATAAATGCACTTGAATGGGCAACAGAGTCACCGATAACAAACAATGTACCATTCTTATTTAAAAAGGTAACCAAAAAGCTGGTCTCTAGCTTCTCTTGGCTATAAATTTTACGAACTGTCTCATGCCTTTGTAATTTTTCGTAGCTCTCGTCTGTAATCCAGAATTTAGACAGAGTAATACCTTTTTTATTTAATTGGTCTCGTACCGAGCCATTTATCTCATTTACATCTGAACCAAAAGGTGCTTGCACAATTGTTACATTGTAATCATACTCTAGCTTCTCAACATCATTTTGTAATTGCTTTATATCCATTGCTTCCAGCCTCGAAGTAAGTTCTGCTAAATTAATCTTTTTCTGATGCAAAATATACTTCGGTAAAAAGAACGTATTAAGTAGAAAAGACAGCACAAACACAAAACAAATAATACCTGATGTGCGTAAAAATAACTTTCGACTTAGCTTATTCATGTCCTACGTCCAAACTATATCCGACGCCACGATGCGTCTTGATGAGTTGCTCCCCAATCTTTTCACGGAGCCTACGAATGTGTGTATCAACGGTTCGTTCTTCTCCAAAATAGTCAAATCCCCAGACCTGATCTAGTAATGCTTTTCTCGACAAAATTTTGCCTCGGTGCGCAAGAAAGCATTTCATTAATTGAAACTCCTTATTGGTAGCCTCCAAGTCGATACCGTCCTTAAATATTTTTCCTCCCTGCATGTCCACCCGCAATGGACCAATACGAATGCTATCCTCTATTTGCAGTAACTTTTTTGCTCGCAGCAATAAAATCCTCGGTTCAAATGGCTTTCTTACATATTCATCGGCTCCCATTTCTAACGCCATCAGTTCGTCCTCATGCTCCCCTTTAGCAGTGAGCATTAATACTTTGGCTGTATGGTGCTTTTTAATCTCTTTACACACCTCAAGACCACTAACCTTTGGCATCATCCAATCAAGCACGGCTAAATCTATCTTTTGATTATAGAACACAGCTAAGGCTTCCTCACCATCTTGGGCTGTAAACGTCTGAAATCCCTCTTTTTCAAAATAGAGCCGTATAATTCTCAGCATGTCTAGATCATCATCTGCAAGTAATATATTCATAGATACTCCTTGTTTCCATTATCTATTTAATCAATGGGCCCGAATCTATCATTTTATGATTACGTTTATTCTTATCGAGACCCCTGATTAATTCCATAACCTTCTCCACAGCTTTTCCAGAATCGTCGGTTTTCATCTGTTCGATATATTTTTCACGATTTTGATGCAAATGATAGACACGCTCCAAAAATGTTTGGTTTGTCATATTCTCTTGCAAGAGGATTTCTGCATATCCCGCATTTCGAAAATTTTCAGCGTTCCTTATCTGTCCATTTCTCGTACCTCCACTTGTATGTGGGATTAGTAGCATAGGCTTTTGCAATGCTAGTATTTCATGTATAGAGTTGGAACCAGCCCGGGACACCACTAAATCAGCAGCTGCCAACAAATCTGGCAATACATGTGTAACATATTCAAATTGTTGATAACCCTCTTGTTGGAAGGAAGCATCTATCTTTCCTGGTCCGCATAAATGAATCACTTGAAAGTTTATCAATAGATCAGATAAAACCGCTCGAACAACCTGATTAATTTTCTCTGCACCTTGACTGCCTCCCATCACAAGAAGGACGGGCTTTTCATTGGTAAAGTTACAGAAGGAAATTCCCTGCTCTCGATATCCTGATTTAAGCGTATCTTTAATTATAGCACCTACATGAGTAATCTTCTTTGAAGGGTCATTCTTTTTCGTTTCTAAGAAGGTTGTACATACCTTGGTCGCAAAAGGATAAGATATCCGATTAGCAAGTCCCATATGTACATCAGGTTCATGAATAATAGTAGCAACTCCATTCATTTTTGCCCCAAGGACTACAGGCACAGATACAAATCCCCCTAGTGAAAATACCACATCAGGTTTCACCTTTCTAATCAGGAGATACGCTTGAAGGATTCCTTTTATGACTTTGTACACATCGGTAACATTCTTCCAATCGAAATATCGCCGTAGCTTTCCTGTCGATACGCCATGATAGTGAACCTGCTCGTATTCTGCTACAAGTCTTTTCTCAATGCCATTTTCTGATCCAATATAATGAATCTCATAATTTTCTTCGGTACATGTAGGGATCAGCACTAGGTTTGCCGTAACATGACCGGCTGATCCGCCTCCTGTAAATATGATTTTTTTCATCCTAAGACCCCCCTGTCTCTAGCATCTGTCTAACCTCATCTTTAGTCATAAGGGAGCTTTCAGAATGGTAACTATCAAAACGAACCGGTTCGCAAGTAGAATAATGCTCCTGTAGCTCTGGAGATTGATAGGTTGGTAAAATCACAAAATAGTTTTGATTGAAATGAATGGCTCTGTGACTTTCACATTCCGAAATGAGTGTTTCATTAAGCTTTTCTCCAGGACGTAAACCCAAGTGTTTTATTTTAATATCATCTCTACCTGATTCCTCAATGAATACCTGTGCCATGTCACTGATCTTGCAGGATGGCATGTGTAATACAAACGTCTCGCCCCCTTTACTTTTCTCTGTAGCAATAAACAACATCTGAATGGCTTCTTCTAGGCGCAAGAAAAACCTAGTCATTTGCATGTCCGTCACACCAAGGTCCAAGCCTTGCTTAATCTGATTTTTAAAGATGGGGATGACACTTCCCGTTGAACCTAAAACATTCCCACTTCTCACACAAACAAATCTAGTAGCAGTGTCTCGCCTATTCGCTTGAATCATGAGACGTTCCCCGATCGCTTTTGTCATCCCATATGTACTTGAGGGATTTGAAGCTTTATCGGTTGATACGTAAATTACTTTTTTTATCTTATTAGTAATGGCAGCCTCAATAACGTTTTGCGTGCCAATCACATTTGTTTTTATCGCTATTTCAGGCTGATTTTCACAGATGGGTACATGCTTTAAAGCCGCTAAATGATAAATATGATCGACACCTTGGCAAGCCCGTATTATCTCTTGTTTGTCACGAATATCACCAATGATGAACTGTAGGCGTTGATCATTAAAATGCTGACTCATCTCTACTTGAAGAGCTTCATTGCGAGAGTAGATACGAATTTCTTTTGGATGTTTAGTTAGTAATTGAGTAACTAGTTCCCATCCCCAAGAACCGGTACCTCCCGTGATTAAGATTGTCTCGTTGTTCATTTAAATTCCCTCCAGCACTTTGTGCGAGCTACTAGGTATATAGTAGTTCTGAAGTGTTACGCCAGTGTGACAAAAGGAAATTTAAAGAGACTACATAATCCTATAGCCTGTATTCGCCCACTAAAAAAAGCCACCCTATCAGGTGACTTTCCTTTTATAAAATCATTTTTTTATATAGATTGTAGACGTTATATTCTATAGGAAATTAATACCTATCTATGATACGATTCATCGCGCTAATTGATACGGCAAGTTTTCTAAAACAAAAAGACGGGTCCTCCCGACTACTTATCACGATTCCCGAACTATGGAAAACTTACTGTTACTTGTGATAAGGTTCACCGTACCGTATCTAAGAACATAGTTGGTTATGATCATAAGGTAGTTATTACTGTTTGAAACTATAATACTAATGAAGAATACCCTTGAATCCTCAATATTTCAAGAATCATGGGCATTCTTATTAGTTATTAATCTTCTATTTAAGGAGAGGCTACACTGTGTTGATTAATCTTAAGCTAACACACAGGGCTTATTTAACACAATAAAAACGTCCGAATTATGGGTATTCGGACGTTACAACGTTAAGTTTACACATATGAAATTATTGGGAACCTATTTATTCAATTATTTTATTCTTCCAAGTGTAAAACCTAGTCTAATTCATCTCGTTCATTAGCAATACGAACCGAGAATCTACCTTGCTTGACCCGAAGTAAAGCTCCAAGGTTTCTTATTCTTATAGTTCTCTTTTGGTTTCTGCAATTTTTACTGATACTTTACCAGACATATCTTCCACTGATGTCACCGAAACTGTATGCAGACCAGTTTTCCAAGGAGAACTACCTTTCTCATCAAAAGGTTTACCAGGTTTTGCCACTCCGCCCATAACCTCTTTACCTTTCGAATCAGTAACTGTGACATTGATATCAGTATCTCCTGTGTTCATCACATACACTTTAACCCATCCAAACCCAGCAGGGATATCAAATTCAAAATCATCCTGAGTTCTGTTGCCAATCTTCTGTCCGTCGACCGGCTTTCTGGTTTTTAAAGGTTCAAAGCGACCACCTTTTGCTCCGCTTACTGCTTTAGATTCACCACTTTGGTGGGATACCGTAGCTTGACTTTCCTTAGTTTTCTCTAAAACATTAGGAGTTGTAGCAGAAACAGATAATGGTATTACAGCCACTAATGCAAAAGCGGTAAGGAAAGAAACTATTCTATTTTTTTTCATAATTATAAACCTTCTTTCTGAATATTAGAAAACATTTACATAATATCCTTTTTCATCATAAATCTTATTTGGAAAATTTTCACTATTATCTCTAATAATAATCCTAGCTGTCATGAATAGCTGAAAACGGCTAATTAATATATCCCTTTAGGGTTCCGTAGGTTTCCGTACAGCGTATTCTTATCGACATCTAGTGTTTAAGCTTTTGAATAGCTACAATGTATTCATCTAGTTGTTGACTCATCAGCAATACTTCTGGATGTAAAAATGAACCTTTTTTGAAATACCGATGCTCTAACTCTTTGCGAAGGATTTCTATAAGCTTCTGTAAATCGTTTTCCAATTTAAAATTTTCTGTTTTCTTATCCTGTAAATCAGTGGTAGAATATCCTTGAGTAACTTTTTTTGTTGCTCAAGGTGGGGGCGTTCCGATTAGTTTAGCGACATTGGGAACGCCCCTTTGTATTATCAAAAAGCATACACTAATAATAATACCTTCTTTCTTCCTCTTATGTATTATTTTACCACGTGTTGCAGGAGTTACTAAAAATAGCTAGAGATGAAACATTCTTCAAAATCCGACATAATACTACATAATTTTCACACACAAAAAAAGCGCTAGTTTTAATAGCGCCTTAAAAAGATTAGCTGAATCAGTGACCTGGATCGTACACATACTGAGTTATTTTAGCTTCTGCAACATGAGAGAAAGAATTAAAAGAGCCTAAGGATGTTACCATTGCCAAAGTCATGAAAACTGTTATAAAAGCTTTTCTCATCTTAATCCCTCCTTTGCTAACTAATCAGCTTATTCTTTGTAATTCCATTATATACCTTTTGGAGCTTATGCAACATCTGTAAATCAAGATTTTTGTTTTTCGATATATAAAAATCAAATATGGTTTCCATACATTGTATAATATCTTGAAAAGCATTGATTTTTCCATATACAGACATGCTATTAATATAGCTATCTAACCCTTCTTGGAAAGCTTCAACTAACATTTGATAAGTACCTTTAAATTGATAATATAATCCCATTGAATAATATTTATATGGTGTTTTCGCATCGAGTATTAAAAACTTATCTTCTTGAGCAATTAATTCTGCAATGGAATCAAATTTTCCCATTTGCAAATATAATTCAATTAACTCATTTACTGCATGAATTTTTGAGTCCTTACTGGTGTTTTGTAGGCAATCCATTAACAATGGGATAGCTGTATCGTACTCCTTTTTCTTCGCCTTTACTAATGCCTGAGTCAAACTAGCTGATTCATTTATGAAATGATAATTAAATGTTTTATAAACAGTGAGATGGCTCTCAAGTTCATCATATAATCCTAAAAAATAGAGCGAATTAATCATCGCTAAATACGCTCTTGCTTTTAGCTCCGTATTTTCCTTTTCTAAATTAAGACCCATTGTACATAGCTCAACGCACTCTGGGTATTTTTTTATATTATGAGCATGAAGCGACATTCTGAAAAGGAATCTTATTTTCTCTTTATCAGACAGAAAATCAACGTAGTGTAAGACCTCTTCTCCTACTTTAAACGATTCTTCCAAGCGCTTCAAATCTTCTCTCTCGATGAGGTATTTTTGACATAACCCTTTAGCTGTGTATTTTGGCACCCCATGGGTTCTAGCGTACTTAACAATCACATTGTAGAGGGTTAATCTCACTTCAATATTTTCGAAGGTATCGGCAATTTCAAATAAATCTTCTAGTAACTCATAGGTGTCTTTATTTGAGCTTTCAAGGAACTTTACTGCCACTTTTTCCATTAGAGAAAGGTTAGAAATTTCTGCAACCTCCATTAAAAAGTCATGTAACATCCCATATCTGTGTTCTGCTTTAATATACCATTCAATAATCTCTTCATAGGGGATGTTTAAAACATCTCGATTGGTTTTAAAGTTCTTAGCTCAGGGCGTTTTGTTTCACCTGATTCAATCTTAGATACTATCCCTTTACTAACCCCTGTTCTCCTAGATAATTCTGATAACCTTATTCCCAGTTCTTCTCTCCTTTGTTTTATCAATTCTCCGATTGTTGTAAAAGTTAGACTGTCTGCCATACAAATCCCCTTCCTTTATTTGTAAATAGTAGCATTGCAAGCTTTATTATTTTTTAACTCAATCCTAACTTTATTGTATAATTTTGTAAATAACAACAAAAAATAATAGATTGATTTATTTTCTTTTATGATAGGAATTTTGAAAGTTGAGGAAAAAAGGTGCTTAATTATAAAAATTCAAGCACATTAAAATAGAGTTCTTATATGAATCTCTATTTTAATGTATGTTTTATCAAAAGATATCAGGGGAGAGGAGTATGAACGTTATGATGGCATCTATTATCGTAACGTGAATTTTTCATCTAGGGTGGCGCTATGGAAGTGTTCAGCCCCATATTGGAACATATACATGCTGAATGGATGTAAACTATCCCCCCTTTCAAGAGCTATCCAGTCATCACGAAACAGAAAAAGCCATCCATGTAGGATAGCTTACTTTATAAACAAATTCTCAACCGCTCTCTTTGTCTGTCTTCTTCTGTTGGTTTACTGTAACGTAACACCATATCCGCTGATTTGATTGGAAAAGTCAAAGTCATCATTCAGTTCTTGAAAAGCACTGATATCCCCCTTTTGCAAGGCTTCAAACAGCTCTTGATCTGTCACACCTTTTCCGCGCAGTACTTCAATCATCAGTGCTTCATTTTGTGAAAGTTTTACTAGAGACATCTTGTAATATCCTCCCTATTTCAGACTTATTCTCCAAACAAATGACAGGCAACCTGGTGGCCTGCGCTAATATTTACTAGTTTCGGCTCCTCTTCTGCACAACGTGATGATGCATAGGGACATCTAGACTGGAACTTACAGCCTCGAATTGTTGACAATGGGCTTGGAATATCCCCTTCAGTAATGATACGTTTTTGATTCCGTAGCTTAGGATCAGCTATTGGGATAGAGGAAAGAAGTGCTTGCGTATATGGATGTGCTGGATGATCATATAATTCATTGCTTTGGGCGACTTCTACGATTTGACCTAGATACATCACACCAATGCGATCTGAGATATGACGTACCATGGATAAATCGTGGGCAATAAATAAGTAGGTCAGCCCTAATTCCTTTTGCAAATCCTCAAGCATGTTTACCACTTGGGCTTGAACAGATACGTCCAGCGCAGAAATTGGCTCATCGCACATGATAAACTCTGGTTTCACCGCTAGAGATCGTGCAATGCTGACTCGCTGTCTCTGTCCTCCACTGAATTCGTACGGATAACGATCCAGATGTTCTTTTTTTAGTCCTACACGCTCCAACAGAGCCTGGATGATTTCCCTCCGCTCTTTTTCTCCAAGCGAATCATGGATATTCATTGGTTCACTAATAAGCTCAAAAACAGTCATCCCAGGATTTAAGGAAGAATACGGGTCCTGAAAAATGGTTTGCATTCGTTTACGAAATGGTTTGAGTTGCTGTTCACTCATGTTCGCTAAATCATGTCCATCAAACAATATTTTTCCATCAGTCACATCAAAAAGTCGAACAATACTGCGGCCCGTTGTTGATTTACCGCACCCCGACTCTCCAACCAAGCCAAATGTTTCGCCTTTATAAACCTCAAAGCTGACGTCATCGACAGCCTTCACATATTTCGTTGTCCCACCAAAAAAACCTTTATGGATTGGATAATATTTTTTGAGATGCTTTACATCAACTAAAATGTCCTTTGGCTTCATTCCTTTTCCCCCCATCTCCTTCTCCTAGCCAACATTTCATTCGTTGACCTGAACCTCTTTCATAAGAAGGCGGAATTTCGCTAAGACATTTATCCATCATATGAGGGCAACGCTCTGCAAATGGACAGCCTTTCGTAGGGTTTAATAAGCTAGGTGGTGTTCCTTCAATGGGAATAAGTCTTTCCTTATTTCCATTATGGTGTTTAGGCAAGGAACGCAAAAGTCCTTGTGTGTATGGGTGTTGTGGGCGATAAAAGATATCTTCTACCTTCCCCTCTTCCATAACCATTCCACTATACATGACTATTACTCTTGTACATACTTGAGCTACTACACCCAAATCATGTGTGATCAGCATGATAGCTGTATCTGATTGGGTAGCCAGTTCTTTTATCAAATCAAGAATCTGAGCCTGAATGGTTACATCTAATGCAGTGGTAGGCTCGTCAGCAATCAATAGCTCCGGTTCACATGAGAGCGCCATCGCAATCATCACTCTCTGCCTCATCCCGCCACTGAATTCATGCGGGTATTGATTGAATCGCTCTTCAGGAGAAGATATCCCCACCTGTTTTAATAACTCGATCGCTTTTTGTTTAGCCCCTGCCTTGCTTACCTTTTGATGCCTCATGATTACTTCCGTAAGTTGGCGTCCAATTTTATAAACAGGATTAAGAGAAGTCATCGGATCTTGAAAGATCATAGCGATACGATTTCCTCGAATCGCTTTTCGTTCTTTTTCTGTAGCTACTAACAGATCTTTTTCACCAAACTTGATCTCTCCTCCTACAATTTTCCCCGGTTGTGCAATCAGAGAGAGAATTGACTTGGCGGTAACACTTTTTCCACTACCTGATTCTCCTACAATCCCAATAACTTCACCTTTTTGTACGAAAAAACTGACTCCTCTAACAGCTTGCACCTCTCCAGCGCGGGTGAAGAAGGACGTTCTTAAATTCTTCACATCCAATAAAACTTCCGTCATATGCCTCACTCCAAGCTAATCATCTTCATTCGCTATGCAGATTTCTTATTCGTCATTTGCTTTTGGTTCAAAGGCTACTCGTAAAACATCTCCCAAAACATTAAAGCTCATTACCGTAAGCAGAATAAACAAGCCAGGAAAAAGAGCTAGATGGGGCGCTTCTCCTATATATCCTTGTGCGTTGTTTAGCATACTACCCCACGATGAGTTGGGCTGTTGAATACCAAGCCCGAGAAAACTAAGGGCCGACTCCATTAAGATCGCAGACGCAATATTGATAGTCGCAGTCACAATAATAGTAGAAGAGATGCTTGGAATGATGTGATAGAAAATAATTTTAAATGAGCTTTGCCCAGACACCTTGGCGTACAATACATATTCACGTTCCTTTACCGACAGTGTTTCAGCCCGTACAAGTCTAGCTACATTCATCCATGTTAAAAGTCCAATGATAATAATGACAGTCTGAATACTAGGCTTTACATACACACTAAGGATGAGCATTAATAGAAAGGATGGGATCGACATCAATATTTCTACAGCTCGCATAATGATGCTATCAACCATTCCTCCAAAATATCCACTAATCGCCCCAATTGTTGTTCCAAGTCCAGTAGCAATGATCATGGCGGCAAATCCCACCATCAAAGAAACTCGCCCACCATGAAGGGCCCTAGAAAAATAATCTCTTCCAAAATCATCTGTTCCGAAAAAGTGTGCTTGACTCAATGGTTGTAGTCTATCCTGAATGACAATTTGATTAGGGTCATACGGGGCAAGAACAGCAAATAAGGAACCAAGTGCAAAAACAATCAAAATAATCACTGAAATGAAGCCAAGCCTATTAGAAAACAACTCTACTTTTACGTTATTCCATCTTCTTCTATTCATCTTGCTACCTCCATGCCCTGATTCGAGGATCCACTACGCTGTAAAGTATATCTGCCAGCAAATTTCCGATGATAAGCAAGACAGATGTAAACATGGTAATCGCCATAATGATCGGATAATCAAATCCAAAGGCAGCCTTAATACTAAGTGAGCCTATTCCTGGCCAAGAAAATACCGTTTCTGTAATAATCGCGCCAGCAATCAAATCAGGTAGAGACATCCCTAGAAGGGTAATAATCGGTAAAAGTACATTTTTCAACACATGGTTAAAAAGAATCTGCCATCGTGTAGAGCCATAGGCATATTGAATTTGTACGTAATCTTCCCTCAATTGGCCAATTGTGTTGGAACGAATATATCTCATATAAACAGATAATTGGCCAAAACTAAGGACCAAACAGGGAAGTATACCGTGCTTGATAACATCCCAGGTGGAAGTAACCCCAATCGTTCTTATTCCCATGCTGGGGAGAAGATGCAGTTTAATGGCAAAAAAGTAGATTAAAAGCATAGCAAACCAAAAAGCTGGAATCGAAATTCCCACATACGAGAACATGTTTAAAATATTATCAATCCACTTATTTCTATTTGCTCCCGCTATCAATCCTAATGGGATAGCCAACATAACGGAGAGAAGTATAGAAGCTCCCATTAATCCAGCCGTTGCCGGTAACCGTTCCATTACCTGTGTAAGCACAGGTCGGTGATTGATGAGTGAATAACCGAAATCACCCATAAACACATTCTTTAACCAGATAAAATACTGAATATATCCAGGACGATCCAATCCCAAGCTATGCCGAATCCGTTCTATATCCTCTAGACTCATTTTTGGAGTAATGAAAGCTTGCAGAGGATCACCAGGAGCCAGCTTTATCAAAGCAAAGCAAACAATTGAAATAAAAAATAACATCGGAATAGATTGAAGAATTCGTTTTGCTATGAATGAAAACATGAACTTCCTCCTAAAACAGCTTCTTGGAATGAAAATAAGCTGATCCTCATCAGCTTATTTTCACCCTTGTTCCTAATATAAGAACTATCTTCTTGTTATTGCTCGTAAATTTTGGACAAATCCTCAAACATGGTAACTGGCTTCGTAACAGCTTCTTGTAAACCACCAAATCTTTTATCAATCGCTATAATGGATTTAGGATAAGCGATTGGATAGATAGGTACATCGTCTGCTACTGTTTGTTGAATTTTTTTGTACATGTCAGCGCGTTTTGAAGTATCAATCTCTACCGCAGCTTTGGACCATAGCTCGTCAAACTCTTTGTTATTGTAATGGGAATAGTTGAAAGCTTCTGTACTGACAAATAGAGATTTGTAAGCATCCGGTTCATACCCCATAATGTAGCCACCAAATGATAAATCGTAATCTTTATTTTTCATGTCCTGAGATTTGTTTGAAAATGCTGCTGGATCTAACGGCTGTAGCTCAATTTCAATTCCTACATCTTTCAATTTCTGCTGTAGATAGAGTGCCTGACTGGTCTGTGGCTTGTTATTATTCACATATGCCAGTCTGAGCTTCAAATTATTTACTCCTGCTTTTTTCAGCAAATCTTTAGCTTTTTCCACGTTATAATCGTACGTGGTTACCTCTTTTGTTTGGTAAAGAGCATCAGGAGTAAGTAGAGAATGAGCAGGTTCAGCATAATCAAGAGACGAGTAAGCTGCATGAATTAATTCATTTTTATCAATAGCATAGGCAATCGCTTGGCGAACCTCTTTTTTCTTCAGTACGTCGATATTTAGATTAAACGCCATGTAAACCAATCGGCCTTCGTTATATTTAATTAAGGTAAACATCTGCATATCATTCATCTTGTTATAGTCTTGTGGATCGATAAGCTTCATTTGAATTTCGCCATTTTGCATAGCCAAATTAGCTGCGTTGTTATCTTTAGTAATACGATAGGTAACAGTGTCCAAATAGGATTTTCCTGCAAAATAGTTATCAAAGCGTTCTAAGGTTACATACTCTCCCGGTTTGTATTCCTTAAATTTGAACGGACCGGAACCTACTGGACTGAAGTTTTTATCGCTTTTTTCAATATCCTCTACATTTTCAAAGATATGTTTAGGGATTGGTGATACCTGAACCAAAGCCCCTTCAAAGGCTGCACTAACTTGCGGAAGTACAAAGTCTACGGTAGTATCATCTACTTTTTTCACTTGGATCGGCTTGCCATCTAATACAAACAAGCTTCGTTGTGGACTGTGTTGCTTTTCATCTAAGATGCTAGTAAGAGTAAATACGACGTCGTTAGCAGTCAACTTTTTCCCGTCATGCCAAGTTAGGTTATCTCTGAGTTTTAGTGTATAGGTTAAAAAGTCCTTGGATTGCGTTGAGCTCTCTGCTAATACAAATGTTTTCTTTCCATCATTAATTGTAAATAAGGGCGCAAACAAGGATTGATTAATGGTTAAAGTCACACGGTCCCCAGCATAGTTCGGGTTAAGAGCACTTGGATCATCTCCAACTGCTATTACCAAGCTTCCTCCACTTTTAGGCTTACCACTCTCTGCTACAGATTGGCTTTGATCTCCCTCTTGCTGAGGTGCTGTACTTTCGCTAGCGCAACCGCTAAGAAATAACAGTATACTCATCAAAATAGAAATAATTCCAAAACGCTTAGTCATGTCCACTCCTCCGATTTTTTATCCTCACTTCGGGAATAACATCAAGTTGTTTTCTAGTATAGCACCTTCGCCAAAAAAGGCAAGTAATCCGATCGGAATTAAAATATCACATAAAACAAAAGCAGTCATTGCAGAGTAATTTCCTGTAATGACTGCTTTTAAATCCCCTTATTTGCATGGGAACGATAAGGTTATCGTGGTTCCTTTTCCTAGCACCGTTTCTACCCCGACTGTCCCCTGATGACCCTCCGCAATAGCCTTTGCGATACTCATTCCCAGACCTGAGCCCTCTGCCTTTTCTTCTGTATGAGTGCCACGATAATACCGTTCAAATAATTTCTCTTTCGTCTCCTCATCCATACCCAATCCTTCGTCTTTTACGATTAAAATAGCCCTGTCTCCTTCACTCTTCGTAATAACGGTAACAGTCGTTCCTGAAGGTGTATGCTTTACTGCATTGATTATCAGATTATCTAGCATACGCTTAAACCACTTAGGATTGGCCATGATGTAAAGTTCATTTGGAGCACTTTCGTAGGTAAATGAGGTTTGTTCTATGGTTACATCATTAATATGTTGCAAGATGATCCTTCTTACAAACTCATTTAGCGCCACTTGTTTCATCGAAAATGATACTGCATTGTTCTTTAACTGGAAGGAGAGTGAAAAATCCTCCACCAATATACGCATATAATCCGCCTTTTCTCGAATCATATTACCCACTTGCTGTAATTCCGTTTCTGTCCAATTAAATTGTTTGCTTTCAAGAATATGTCCATATCCCTGAATCGTTGTTAGTGGTGTACGCAAGTCATGAGTAATACCCGTCATCCACTCTTCTCGGGTCTGCTCCAAACGTTGTTTCTCCCGCTCCGATGCAGTTAGCTTTTCTGCCATTTGGTAAAAGGCTTCAATGACTTCCTGATAAAGTCGATATCGCATGCGTAGCCTTCCATTTTTACGGTAAGCATTTTTCCTATCTTTCTCCGTCAATACCTCATCATAGCGTCCCTGTCCCATTCGTTCCAGCCACCCGATAAATATGAGCAACGGTTGACCGTATCGATAACCGTGCCAAATGGAAAAAAGGATTGCCACAACAAAAATTCCCCCACCTAATTTTACAAGAGTATAAATAATCTCATGTAAAAATGGTTGCTTCTGATACTCACCGTCTTTTTTAGAAATGTGTAGAACCCACGTATTCAAAAATTGTGGGTCATAGTAAACATCCATTTTCGTCGGATACGAGCCTGGCTCCATTTGCATCTTGACTAAATCAATAGGAAGGTATGTCTTTGTTTCTGATTTTTTACCAATCGTCTGAATGACGTTTCCTTGCTGATCGATAATGTGTAGATATCCGTCTATGTCATCCACTTCTTTTTCTACTTGTGCGATATAAGAGGGAGCGACCTTCCCTTGGTGAGCATAGCTAGCAAACCATTTTGCCACCAGTTCTTTGTTTGGTTCGATATAGCCTAGTAAGAACAAAAATGGTGGATCAAATGTGTTATTGATTTTAGAGTACACGGTATAGGAATGCCATTGTTGCGTTTGATGAATTCTCCACAACTCATCTATCCGATAGCTTTTAGGCAAAGTTTCCGGCGTATCAATCGAATGAATAACTCGACCATCCTCACAAACAATCTGTAGCCACATTCTTTTTTCTTTCATTTGCTTTATCAAAAAATCGTTTAGCTGCACCTTATCTTTTTCAAAGATGGTATCTGTCACAACCGTGTCTAACATACCTATCGGAAAATTTCGTTTGATTTCGCTATGACTTATATCCTGTATGAGTACAAATAATCCTACTGTCATAAGGAGCAGAGTCCCCAATGCAAGTAAAAAAAATTGATATGTAAAATGTACGGCCAGCCTTCGTTTTAACTTACTCACGTTTGTTCTCCTTGACGAGTTTGTAGCCAAGACCGCGAACGGTTACAAGGTAGCGCGGATCACTGGGATTCACTTCGATTTTCTCTCGAATTCTGCGAATATGAACCATAACGGTATTATCATCAGCTAGGCCATCTAATCCCCATACGGCTTCATACAATTGACCCTTAGAGAATATCCGATTGGGATGTTTGCACAAATATAGGAGCAACAGAAAAACTTGAGCAGGACACGAGACACTCCTTCCTTCCACCACTAGCTCTCCTGCTGTTTCATTTACACTAAACCGACCAAAATCGTAGCTATATGTCGCAATCTTTGGCTCTGAAGCATCCAGAGATAAGCTACCTCGTCTCAGGCGTGCCTTAATTCTCGCAGCTATTTCCAATGGATTAAAGGGTTTAGTTACATAGTCATCTCCACCTGTGGCAAAACCCGTCAAAATGTCCAAATCAGAGGTCCTTGCCGTAACAAACAAGATATGGGCGTGGGATATCTGTCTGATTTTGGGGCATAAGTCAAATCCACTTTGATCAGGTAGCATGACATCAAGTACAATAACGTCTGGTTTCTGGTCCTGAACCATTTGTAGGGCTTCTTGTGCCGATGAGGCATGAAATATTTGGCTAAACCCCTCGTTCCTCAATACTTTCTCCAGCATCATGACGATCGATCTTTCATCATCAACAAGCAATATCTTGGCGTTTTCCACAATTATCCACCTCGTTGCTATCCTACCACAGTAACCTTAACTACACCTTAACGCTACCTGAGGATATTTTACCCTTGCATAAGGTTCTGTTTATTCTTTCATAAAGTAAAAGCCTTATATTAGTACCTGAGGTGATTGTAAAAATGAAGATGGGCAAACAAAGAGTAGCCGCTGTAGACGGAATCCGCGGATTAAGTTTATTTGGCATCCTAATGGCAAACATGTTGATTTTTCAATACGGGTTGTGGGGAAAGGATCAATTGCATCTGTTCTCTCCTTCCGTGATGGATACCTTTACCCACTCCTTTCTGAAACTTATGGTTGAAGGGAGCTTCATACCGATCTTTACGTTTTTGTTTGGATTTAGCATGGTGAAATTGAAAGAAAGCTTAGAGAGGCAGAATTGCAAATACAGAAGACATTTGTTACGCAGATTTCTTTTCCTTATGGTTGTTGGGTGGCTTCACTCTACATTTCTATGGGAAGGCGATATTCTATTTTTCTATGGAATAATCGGTGTAGCACTGATCATGTTTGTCAATCGTACGAAAAAAACATTACTCATCTGGGGAAGTATCCTACTTCTGCTACCGTCTCTACTAGGATTTAGTAGTGTTGAAAATCTAACGAAGGACCCTACAAAGCTAGAACAGTATGTCAAACAAACCCAGATCGTTAACTCTTCTGGTACGTACAGCGAGATTAAGGAGCACCGCAGTACGCCCCATGATTTGGGTATATCTGATTTGGAATTTTTTGCAATTCTCCTGATAGCTCCAATCATAACTACACCTATGTTCTTATTTGGCATGTATGCTGCAAAAGCAACCTGGTTTGTCGATCCTCTTGGTAAGCGTTCTTACTATCTAAAGAGAGCCTTACTATTCCTACCCTTGGGTCTGCTACTAAAAAGCTTACCTATCTTACTTACAGCCAATTGGTCAGGAATTGGCGACTTCCTTGGAGCTAGCGTTCTGTCACTGGGCTATATTTTTTCCTTTGCCTTCTTTTACTCTAAGTTGACTCATACCCGTTGGCTTACCTGCTTCGAGTGTGTCGGCAAGCTCTCCATGACCAACTATTTGATGCAAACAGTGATTTGTACCACAATTTTTTATGGTTATGGTTTAGGCTTATTCGGTACATTTGGCGTACTTGCTGGTATATTTCTGTCTCTGATCATCTTTTCACTACAAGTGGCAGCCAGCTTCTTGTATTTGAAGCATTTTTCCTATGGCCCAATTGAAAAGCTATTGCGTATTTGGACGTACTTCTCGTGGTCTGGAAAGCCAGCGTCCCAAAGAGTAAACACGATTTCTATAGAAAAAACAGGTTGATCTCTTGATAAACACACCCATTATTCCCATGTACATTGGATAGAGAACGACTCGTAGAGAGGTTGTTACTGGCGAAAGAGGTATTTCGAGGTATTTTGCTCTACTTACATGCTTGCTCACGATTTATGCGAGTTTCTTTTGATGAAATGCCTATAACAAGGGAAAGTAGGTACACATAAGCATTCTACTTTTAATTTGGTAGTGGATTAGCGAAGTTACCCGTTGGCCCACTACCTTCACCTTCTATATTCCAGATTCTTCTGCTGACTCCAAGTTACCTCTCCTAAAAGTCAATTCACAAATGGACTCCTAGGTCTTCTTCTTTTACATCTACTTATCCTATGGCATTAGATAACTGTTTTTGATTCTGAATAAAATCAATAGAAATTCGGTTAAATTCTTCTGGCTGATCAACATTGACGACGTGACCAGAGTTTGAAACAATGACCACTTTTGAATATTTCCTCTTTTCAACACATGCTTGAACAGAAGGTAAAAACATATAATCTTCGTCTCCCATAATGTACAGAGTAGGGATTCGAGACTCCTTAGCTAACAATGCTCGTAAAAAACTATTAATACCTTTGGTCAATTTAAACCATCTCTTGAATTCCTTCTGGCATAATTTTCTTGCTTCTCTTATAAAAAGGGAACGAGATTCCTTATGTCTTTTACTCGGCATAATAATCCATGCCAATAAACTATATAGCCACATATAAGGAATGAAGTGCTTGACCATGTTGCCAAGTGTGACAAGAACCTGAGAACGAAAATTTATCTTGGTAACTGCACCTCCCAATACCATTGAACGTATTTTGGAAGGATACTTTTCAGCAATTGACTGAATAACAATAGTCCCCAGAGATATGCCGATAAAATGTGTGGAATGGATTTGTAAATGGTTAAGAACTTCAATGATATCTTTACTTACTTCTGCAAATGTATAGTCCTTAAACCGCTTCCGTTTGGAGTTTTTCGATTTCCCATGCCCACGAAGATCCACCAGTAAAACATTAAAACGTTCTTTGTATGATTTAAGCTGTTTAAACCATATGGATGAACTTCCTCCTGCCCCATGCACAAAGGTCACCCATTCATAATCTTCTCCGCGAAAATACGTTTTGTAATGAATCAATTGTCTACCCCCTATAGGCATTATATAAGAGGAGTAGCAATCTCGGAAAGCTTTTATAGTCACACA
Source organism: Brevibacillus laterosporus (assembly GCA_007833815.1). NCBI lineage: Bacteria > Bacillati > Bacillota > Bacilli > Caryophanales > Paenibacillaceae > Brevibacillus > Brevibacillus laterosporus. Next base: position 447,688 of record CP033464.1, read on the forward strand.
CCTATTTTGTTAGGCATTTGTATCAAATGATAGATGCCCTAAATAACGTATTACAAAATAATTCATTTATCTTAATGAAAGATGGTGTTAATAATACCGGTAACACAAAGAAGGTCCTCCAGTCGTCTAGACGTCTTTGCTCGCGGAGGAGATCAGGCTCTTTGGCATATTTGGCAGGTTGCTCCTAGTGATGGTTGGAGTAATTGGGCCTCTTTAGGTGGTTGGATTGACCAGATAGCCGTAGAGTCCAGATTTAGTCGATGAGATACCTCGTAACAGATTTATCAGCTCCTTATATGTAGGGATAAAAGAAAGAAAAAATGGAGATTGAACGTAGACTATCTGTTCAATCTCCATTTTTTTGTGTTTAGTAAGAAAAAGGATTGTGTAGCCTGCCTATAGCCTTCTTTCTGAGTTCCACAAAGGTATTTCCCCCGTTTCCAGAACATTGCCAGAATCTCAGAATAAACGTAAGCTACTCACCCTTGATAATCTCTTGTACTCTACCTACCATTCCGTTCGTTAATCTTACTTTGATCCCGTGCGGATGCGTACTAGAATTTGTCAGAATATCTTTCACAATTCCTCGTGTACGCTTTCCTGTCCTCTGATCTTGCTTTAAAACAATCTCTACTTCAAGCCCAGCTACGATCTCACTTCGCTTTTTCCCATCCATGTCCTCACCGCCTATACCTTCTATTTTGTATTTCCCTAGGTGTTTAATCAAGTTTGCTCTTCCTTCAAATAATGGCGATGATGAGACGTAATCCTACCATTTATGTCTCCGTATTCTCTGTTTTCTATACTTCCTGCCATATCCTGTTCCTGCTATCGTGGGAAGAAATTTTTTCTTACAATTATGCTATTATATGATTCTTATCTACCTGTTTACCAACGCAGCACTCCGTCCATTTCCTTCCAAATTATAAATCGTTCACATTCACGTAGTGTGCCGGTTCCGATACCGTATTCATCCATCGCCTCAGCCTGTAAATCTAGAAGGTGAAGCATTCCCCCATAGGTACCGACTGCCAGTAAACTCTCGTCCTCGGACACCGCTATACCAGAAATCGTACTGCCGACAAAATGGCGCCATAACTCCTGACCTTCCTGATTGATAAATCGAACGTAGCCGTAGGCATGACCAAACACAGTGCCCCCTGTTAGTGCCACAGCTGCATATACCCTAGACTCCTCATCCATGATCGGCCAATCTTCTATTGCTTTCGCCTGACCATTCTCTACCTCTTTCAATGGAACACGAAACGTCATTCCATTATAGAAGTGACATGAATTAAACCAAACGCTCTGATTATCTTTAGAAAATAAGCAGTAATGAGGATAGCTAGACTCTGGATAGAATGTATGGGTCTCTCCAGTTCTCCGGTCTATTAGCACATGGTCACTGGATTGGCTCCCAAAGGCAATCCAACGTTCATCATGGGAAACCGAAGCGTGGGGCATATCGATGTCAGTATCCTCTGCCCCATATTCTAAGCACTCCGCAACACTAGGATGAAGAAGAGATACCTGGTCTTTTTCTACCAAGTAAATTCCGTACCCACTAGCCAGTAACAAGCTTTTCCCGTCTGTAAATGGAATTACTGCCTCCAGTATCGCCTCAGGATACTCACAATCAGCAACCGGTCTTCAAATCAGGAATTGTTGATTTAATCTGTGTCAATATATCTTCCCAACGAAACACTGCTAATTCTTCTCCCTGTAAATGTCGATCTGGATGACGGATGAGACGGATAGCCTGCTGACCAACCAAAGCATACACAGAGCCATCCATAGAGCAGCCAACATGGCTTAGCTCTGGAAACTGCTGTATCCCCTCTTCACTCGCTATGAAAACACTGCTCTTGTCCCATGTTGCTCCTGCGGTGAAGACGACCGTTTTTCTGTCCAGAAATGAAATAGACCGTACAGCCTGCATCGCTTTTTCAAAATTCGTAGCTAACGGCCATGTGGCAGGTGGAAGCTCTTTACGGAGCTGTTGCCATTCCCCCTTCTTATTAGCAGTCTTTATCATTTCAAATACTTCTTCCGCCAATTGAGTCCTCTGGTCATCTGAGAGATACTCGGGCTCCTGTTTTCCTTCCATCTCTTTCATTTCACGGATAAAACGGTTTACATCTGAAGCATACCGTTGTCCCTCTTCACGCCATGCCGCTGCTACTTCTTTATTTAACCAGTCCATTCTTATCTCCTCCTAGATGCATTAGGTTAAACAAGCTGAATTCAATTGTTATCCATTATGATTAAACAATGATGTTCAAGGAGAGAACCAGAAACATCATCTAACATAGAAATTCTTCCTGTTCCATCCGTCGTTTTATTAAAGAATTGTTTTATAAATTCGCTCTCCTGTCACAGAACAATTTTCAATAACGAACCCTTGTCACCATAATCCTTGATCACCCCACTGATCTTATATCCAGGGTAATGAAGCTTTATCTTATTCCATAAAAGCATCCTGTTCATGATAATAGCGGAGTGCTTTGGCTATCAGCAAAATATCTGGCTCCTCCCCCCGCCTTCTTACTACGTCAATTACATCTTGAACAGTAGCAATCTCCAGCCAGGACTGCACCTCCCGATCCGCTATAGACGCAGGGATAGCCTCATCACGGTGGTTTTTCATTGTTTGTCCCGCTTCCTCCAAATCCCAGCATTCTTCTTCCGGAATTATGTAATAGTCGTTATGTAGTGGGTCACGCCGAAAAGCATTTACATTCGTATAAATCCACTCATTCCATTCCAATTTCTCAATCCTTCTAATTAATTCTTCAAGATGTTTAAAACATTCCATGTAAAAACCCCCTTTCTATTAAATAGCTACACCAATCTTCGTTCTGTAGAGCTTGTACCTTCAAATCCTTTTCAGAAGTATCATCCTTGCTATTCTTCAAATTTCCTCTGTAATTTTTGGAGGATTTTTACGATAGATTCTCTATTTTTCGCCTCTTTCATATAGACAGGAAGGGAATGGGAGGCAGTTCGCATGGGACCGTTCACTGGTTTTTCACGCAAGTATGCTGACGTGTATGATATGAGATAGTTCAAATGGTCTCGGTTTACAGCCCATACCGGTTTCCCACGAAAATAATCCAAATAGTACAGCTCCAAATGAAAAACTGGATCTTTTCCATCTCTAATATCCTGGTACCGCCATTGATAATCTGCCACTCTGTGCATAGGAACTTGATTCATTGTGTGGCAATGAGGACACGCTATATTCAATTGTTTTTGAGTTATTTTCTTTTCATCCTTTACTTCCAGATTAAAGTACCTTTCACAATGCTGGCAGAACCCTCTAGCCGAGTATTTATAGGCTTCCGATTGTGTTTCTGTATGGTAACACGCTCCACATTTTAGAACATATCCATTAGCTTCTTTAGAAATATAGGCATTTTTTGTACATTTCGGACAGTGCACGACTACCTTGCAACCATAATGAGTTACCATATTAAAGCAATATTTATGACCATATTCGTCTGTAAATCGTTCCAATATAGACCCTCCTAATTATTCAGAAGTAATATCGTCTATGCCTCACTACTACGCTCTCCATGGCATTGACTTATTATGTTTATCGTCAAAATGGCAAACATCTCTTGATTGGACCAAATAAACTGAGTCTAGCACCCTTATGAATAAGATTCTCTAATGCCTGACTCAATTCCACGAACTCCATCACTTCTGCCGTATTGCTTATGTAATGCTTGATTATTCGCTCTTTATTAACTCTACCCAGCATTTCTTTGTAGATACAGTGCCATCTGGATCAATTTGGTATTTCTAATTCTTTTTGGTCATATTTGGTCCTAAAACCAAGTCACACATCAATTTCAAATGCATCTAATCCCTTTTTTAATTGATGAAATAAAGGTAATCTTTTTAAAAAATCATATAATAGGTAAAGTAATAGATATCGCTAAAACCTATAGAAACTGGATGTTCAATTCATAAAACAATTTCAGAAAAAAGGTGATCTTGTTGGAAGTAATGGTTTATACGCTAAATGCCTTCGCAACTGACCAAAATGGGGGGAATCCAGCGGGCGTTGTATTAGAGGCTGATTTATTGAAACACAAGGACATGCAAACTATTGCTCATATAGTTGGATTCTCTGAAACAGCGTTTATTCAGACATCCTCCATCGCAGATTTTAAGATTCAATTTTTTACCCCTAATGCCGAGGTTGATTTATGTGGTCATGCCACAATTGCAACGTTTTATCTAATGGTATGTCAACAAAAAATTAGTCACGGCACATATACATTAGAATGTAAAGCCGGCTTGTTACAGGTAACCGTGGAAAAAGATCATCATATTTTTCTTTCGCAAGCCCTCCCAACCTTTTATGATCAACCAGATAGAGAAGATATCATCAAATCTCTACATATCTCAGCAGAAGACTTAGACCAACGACTACCGCTTGAGATTGTTTCAACAGGATTGAAGGATATACTTGTACCAATTAGAAGCTTAGAGGTTCTCAATAAAATTACCCCTGATTTTGATCAAATCACACTATTAAGTAAAAAATATCAGGTTATTGGCTTTCATTTATTCACATTGGAAACCAAAAACGGAATGATTGCTACTTGTAGGAATTTTGCTCCTTTGTATGATATACCGGAGGAAAGTGCGACAGGGACATCATGTGGGGCCCTAACATGCTATTTGTACAAGCATAAAATCATTTCTGACCATACCATTCACCGCTTAGCTTTTGCTCAGGGTCACAGTATGAATCAACCTTCTACTATTATTTCAAGACTTTCTGTTAAACAGGGGCGTATCACCCAAATTGAAGTTGGAGGTACTGCATCAAATATTCAAAAACGGTCCGTTACCTTATAAATTTTATGTGGGAAGCGAATGTATTTCTAACTGGTCAGCCATTGACCAGAAAGCTGTGACTCATCAGGCACTGGTGAGCGGATTTGCATCCCCCACTGCTGTAAATCACAAATGATCGAAGTTTTTCATCTTCCAGAGAATAGTGGAACGGAAAACTCTATGGGACATTGAAATTGCTTCTCGTTGATTTGATGGTGCTTTTTTTGATAAGGAGGGGGGGATTCCCTTGAAAGTACTGAAAAAATCCCCCCCTTTCTATTTTAATTAAAGAAACAACCTTTCTTCATTAAGTAGTAACACTCACTACATTCTCTACAGGTATCCACTAGAAATTCTGATCGTTCTTTAACTTGATCTGTTTATTTGTTGAATCAAACTTCTCTATCCATCCCAAGCAGATTAAATTACACCTCTATCCCCTCTATTACTTTCCACCAATTGATTGTAAGAGCGTAGTCCTCTGGCAGTAAAGCCGAGCATAAAATGATGACATGATATAAAAGATCTATTGTAAAATGATAATTTAATGGAAAATTGTAGTAAAAATTCAAAAAGCAGTCTATCATTAGCTATAACTTAGATTTTTTCTCTAATCAGTAACTTGATTACAACTAATTTATAAGGAACCAGGAGGACTTTTATGCTAAAGAAAATAACGAGTTTAATGATGGTTTTTGCGTTCATTTGTAGCATGTTTGGCATTCAAAATATTCAGTCGGCAAGGGCTGAATCAAGTAATTTGGTTTATGATGAAAAAAATCCGATACTAGATAATGAAGGTAATGAAATCGGAGAAGAGATCGAAAAAGTTTATAAGGAAGTAACGAAAGATTCAGGAGAAGTTTTAGTAAGATTGATTACAGTAACAGAAAATAAATACTATAATGATGAAAGCGAAGATACTACTGACCGAAAAGTTACCGAGATTAAGATAACAAATGATAAAAAGTATTTTATTAACGGTGAACAATTGTCTCAGGACTTTTTAAATCAACCAGTTACAGCAAGTAAAGGTAAATATTCCTTTGCAAAAGCCTATAAAGGTGATAGCGGCGGTCGTGCAGGAGTAATCACTTATGATGAAATTAATCGCAACTATTATTATCTTAAGGCTTTTCCTAAAGTTAATGATTTTTTAGAAGAACCTAGTGGTAAAGGATTAGTAAAATATAGCAATAGTAATGACTACGTATCAAAATTCATTAAATATGCAGACAAAGTTGAAAGTAAACATGAAGCTATAATAGATGCACAAGTGGCAATTACAGGAGCTATAGGAGCTGCTTTAGTAACTTGGGAAACTGTCATTGCTTTAATTCCTGAAGCAGGGGTAGCAGGCTGGAATGCAATTAAGCTCTACAATGCTTCTGTTGCAGAGAAAGAAGCTCTTGAAGATGCGTATGACCTACTAAAAAATAAAATTACACCCTATTAGGTGAAGCTATGGTAGATATTATTATTTGCTTACTCATACTTATCTCAAATATATATGCCCTGATTAAGACATGGGATAATAAGAAAGTAAGAATAACATTATTTGTATTGTTGGCTATAACCATTAGAATGGTTTATCAAGCGATTAATGCCTATCTTAGCCAATAAAAACTTCAGACTGGATTGCCTGATTAGAGAAAATCTTAAGGGTTTTGTTATCTCCCCCTTACAATAGAACGTGCTAAACTTATTTAAATTTTATTACACCTACTATTTTAAGGGGGATTTCTTTATTTTTAATATTATGGCTACCTAGTTATTTTGACGTTCCTGACCACTCGCAACCCGTAACTCATCTGCCAACTGTCCAATGTTTAGAGAAGAACTGGCAGTACCTCGTTAGGAATACACTAAAGCAGTTTATACAATCGATGTTTCAAAAGATTGTTCTTTATAAAAATGAAAAATGGGAGATCCAACAGCTATGACTGTCTAATCTCCCATTTTTCATTTTTATGAAGGCAGGGGGATTCGAACCCCCGTCCGAAAACAGCGATACATGAGCATCTCCGAGCTCAGTCACTCATTTGAATTTCGGTAGTGGATTCGCGGAGTGACGCGCTGACCTGCTACCTAGTCTGATTGACTTTCTTCCATCGGCTCCAGACGGAAACCTCAGGCGTATCCCCCTAAGAGTAAGTGCTAGTCACGCCATATAGCCGATGGAGTGGTAGCACCTGCTTGCCAGAAGAAGTTACTACACCCCATGTACGCTAACTCCCAAAGGATATTTTAAATAGCTTATCTAGCCTATAACGTCCTCAATAAACCTCTCTAACGGAGTAACATCCGTAATCCTTTTATTACATTCATGACTATTGATACATATATAGTGACCAACCGCTTTGTAATAATCAGAAGATGCATTAACAGGTCTTGATTTCGATATCGCTGAAAATAAAGCAACCTCACCATGTCCATGGCATAATGCACATATGTTTTTCTTATTTACAATTGTATATTTACCTTCGATTCCGACTATTTTCCCCTTCAAATGATAGACGATGAACAATTTATTACTAGAAATATTGATCCACCCAAGATAGGTTACCTTGTGGTAGTCAATTGTTACTAAATCAGGAACCTTAAGCTTTTTATTTTTGGGGAATAGTTTCTTTATCTGTTTTTCGGTCACTTGTGGAAATTCAACTAAGTAGGGTAATAATGAACAAAGATACTTTTGGAAATCTTCAGCTTCCCTTAATGAAGAAATTGTCTCCAGCAACTGTTTTTGGATATCCGTAGCATTAGGAAACTCTTCTATTACTTTTGATTCTGAACCATACCTCACTGCCTCCATTACTTTGAGATCGGCAACAGTTAAGGTAGCGTTTTGCAGTATATCTGTTTGCTTCTTAATAAAGTTATATTGATGATTCCTAATAAATGGTTCAACCATATATTTCCCTCCAAATATTCAACCTAATCTTTTGGGAGGATTATTGTTCCTTTCGTTGCCCCCCTTCTTACTATAAAAAATTAGCTTATTCTATGCTATGTGGTATTTGACTCAGAAACGAACTCGCCATATAAAAAGCACCTATAATCTATTCCTAAGATTATAAGTGCTACCCTCTTGTGCCTATTTACTTGAATAAACAATTTTTTTAATCGTCTCTATAGAAAGAAAGTAGTCCTCGGCCAATTGATGAATCGTTTTTCCATTTTTAAATGCATGTTTAATGGCAATATTTCTATCATCAATTAACTTTCTTCCGCCAGAATGTGATCCCCATTTTTGGTAGGTCTTTTTTGGTTTTGGAATATATATGGTTTCACCTTGAATATATTTTTGAATTTCTACAAGTAGCTTTTCGGGTAAAATAGCTGTTGCTTTTACATATTTCATCTCTGCCTGCCCCCTATTCACTTTAAAAATGAAAATAAGGTGCAAAGCCAAAATATTAGAAATGATCTATGCTCATTTGGGCGATTTCATTATAGATAAATGTCCACCCCATGCAAAGTATCGCCTCCAATACTTGGCTTTGCATGAGATGCTGCGGTTTCTGGCAATTTACGCTTTTTTACCACTGCTTATCACCTCCTGGGATTTTCATAACGCATTTTTCATTTGTTGTACAATTCAATAATATATGATGTAGTTTGACAGGGGAAGTGAGCAGTTATTTGATTGGTTGTGGTCTATATCGGATACTCAGTTTAAACAAAATCTTCATTTAAGAATAAATTATAATGATTATATGGAGTTTCTAATGTAAATCTATCATTAAATTTATTCCGTAATTTGGAAATATAATCATACAGCCAATCTTCATGTTTATCTCTATTTTTGTATTCATTTATACTAGTCTCGTCAAAAATTTTATCTTTTTCTCCGTTGCTCGTCTTGTATTTTATCAAGTATTGTAAATCATTTGGAATATCTCCCAATAAATAGCTTATGCCTTCTGCTGTTATATCTATTTCACTCAAAGTCTGATTATAATTAACCTGCTCAACTAATTTTCCATTTAGAATTTTCTTATTGTCTTTGACCTGTTCAATAAAATCTCTCGTGTTAAAAATCATAATTGTTTCCAAATGGTCATAGTAAGGATTGCTTGCTTTTGTCTCTCTCCACATGCTCTGTTTTTCATACGGATAAATCCTTCCTGTTTTACTATAGAAGTAGTAATGATGATCAGCATAGAAAGCTTTTAAGCTATCAAGTCGAAGCAAACTATCATCATGACCTATATCTGAGCTTACTTTATAAATACATGATTCAATAGAGTCAATTAAGAAAATATCACTGTAGTAAGGTTTCCCATACTCAACTCCTGAATTTGAGATAAAAAAAATGGCGTATTGATCATCTAGGGAATATATTTCAGATAAATGGGCTTCAGTGTCATTAAGACTATTTGTTTCCATCCAATTATTGAGATATTCGTCAGCTGGTATCACTGCAATTTTATTTATACCTTTTTCATTGGCCTCTATCCTATAAAATGCGATTACATTTTTGTCATCTTTCTTATCAAGCTCAGCTCCATATATTACATTCCCTGTAGGCGAGATTGACATTTTAGCTATTTGTTGAGGGATTGAATATACTGTTTCTTTTTTCCCTTCTTCAAGATTAATGTTACAGATTGCTAGTTTTCCTTTCTCTCGGGAATGACTGCAAGCTATGAATGACGGACTTACTATAGGCTTAATTGGGATAATTAGAGGTATTTCGTCCCACTCTTCTTTTTTCATTATATATTCGCCTCCAATATATAAAATACGAGTGTGATTATATTAATAATATTATCACACCTTTATTATCTAAATTTTAAATTAACTACTAAATAGAATGAATGACCACGACTTTCTCTATTATCATCTAGTACTGTTTCATGAAAATGATACAAGTAATCTGGATAACTTCCATCTTTATTCCCTGCTGGAAAAGGGGCAAAGGCTGGTAAGAAAACGTACAATCTTTTAAAAGAGCACGGTGATGATATAGCTAGTTTTGCTAATAAGGTCCTTAACGGCCGAAAGAAAATTGGTAAATATTATGTTAACTCAAGAATAGATGAAGATTCTTTCCTTATACGTGAAACAGAAAAAGCAATGAAAGATAAAAAACTTCAAGCTGAGGCTAACAACTTGCTCAATGAGTATCTAAAAGGAAATAGTAATCCTGGATCAGGGAATAACTATCTTTTTAATGGGGTTTTTGAGCTTCGCTCAAAGAATGGAGCGCGAGTATATCTAAGAACTGAAGGAGATACTGTTGAAATACTAGCAAAATCTGATAAAAAAAATCAATCTAAAGTAATTGAGCGTTTAGAAGAAATATACGGAAAAAAAAGAAAATAACATAATTACAAGGAGAAAAGTATGAAAAATTTAGAAAGAGAAATTTGGATTAATGTAGAGCAATCTGAGAATAAAAATTACAATATTTACGATAATAACGTTGATGTTATGGTAACCTTATCAGATCGTTCAAAATGGGTCGCAACATTCTTCACCTATGAAAATATAACAACACTCCAACAAAAAAATGAAAAAACCGGTGAAAATATGAAAGGCGCCTATCTGTGGGCAAGTGACATGGTTTTGGTTGATAACGTAAGCAGAAAAAGAATAGAGGAAATAGTAGACCATTTATTAAAAGAGGATGAATTTAAATATATATTTGTCCATTGTGAAGATGATCAATAAAAGACCGTCAGTCACCTCGTTATACTTAGAGGTTGTTTAAATAGCAAAATATCTCTCTTACCGATTTATTGGACTGACTCAGATTATTGAGACAGCGAAAAGCACCTAGGATACCTGTTTCCCATACTCTATGTTCCCAAAAATTGTTCTTCATAAAAATGAAAAATGGGAGATTCAACAGCTTTTAACTGTCTAATCTCCCATTTTCGATACTTTTATGGAGGCGGGGGGATTCGAACCCCCGTCCGAAAACAGCGATACATGAGCATCTCCGAGCGCAGTCACTCATTTGAATTTCGGTAGTGGATTCGCGGAGTGACGCGCTGACCCGCTACCTAGTCTGATTGATCTTCTTCCATCGGCTCCAGACGGAAGCCTCAGGCGTATCCCACTAAGTTTGAGTGCTAGTCACGCCACATGGGCGATGGAGTGGTAGCACCTAGCTGAGATTAGGCAGCTAGAGAAAGTTGTTTGTTGCCAGTTAATGGCTTTCCGCGTTGTTGACGAGGTCCGCAGCCCCCCGGCTCGCTTCTCATGCTCTACCATCCCCGTCGAATCCAAAACGCCCCCAGGATAGAAAGAGCAAAGAAAACTTATTAGGTTTTCCTTACTACAAAACATCTTTTAAGATGAATAAGCTGTATTCCTTGATCAACGATGTTTCGAATCGTTCATCGTTGTACACCTATACTACCACATCTTACGTAAAAATCTCAATGTGGGTTACTGGCAGAGTTGGAAGAACTGCTACCAAGAACCGTTCTTTTCCTCTAAAACTTCTGACGATCTCTCAGCGCACGCGCTACTTCGCGTTGGGCATCCTTCTTCTTCAGATCCTCACGCTTGTCATAATTCTTTTTACCACGAACAACAGCAAGCTCAATCTTTGCCCAGCCATTTTTCAAATAAATGCTAAGCGGAACAATGGAATATCCCTGCTCACGAATCAAGCTGTGTAACTTCAAAATTTCCAGACGTCTCATCAGTAAGCGACGATTACGTTCTGGTTCATGATTAAATCGATTGCCTTGTTCGTAAGGGCTAATATGCACGTTATACAGCATAAGCTCCCCGTTAACAATACGAGCAAAACTATCTTTTAGCTGCACTCGCCCGCCTCGAATCGACTTGATTTCCGTACCGGTTAACTCGATACCTGCTTCCATCACTTCTTCAATGTGGTAATCATGTCTGGCTTTTTTGTTTTGGGCTACAGTTTTTGTTCCTTTTTTAGAAACGGTCACGGAAATCACCTCATCTGAGCAAGAGTAGTACATCTAAGTTTAGCAAAAATAAGACAAGAAGGCAACGCTTTGACCGCCATTGCCTTCTTGTTACTCTTCTTTTATTACAGATTTATTTCCGCTTACGTTTAGCTGGTTTCACCACAGAGCCCCGCTTTTTCTTCTGCTTGGAGCTTACAAAATCCTCCCAAAACCCTTTTTGTTTGGATTCCGTAGTTTCCTTGCCTTCAGTGGTTTCTTGCCCTGGAAGTGCTATGAAGCGTCCTGCTCCTGCATTACCGGAGGAACGACGCTGAGCATCTCTTCCACGTGCACTTTGGCCACCTTGCGTTTGATCGCTACCTTGAGCGCCTTGAGTGCCTTGTCCACGTTGATTACCACCTTGTGTACGTTGACCTCCTTGTCCACCTTGATTGCGCTCCTGCTTACGTTTTCGTTTCACAGCAGCTGGACCTGCATCTTTAAAAGGTTTTGAACGACGCTGTTGTCGGTTGCCACCACGATCACGATCTCGACCATTGCCGTTAATTACTTTTGCTTCACGTGATCTGTTAAATCGAAGTTCACTTGGCTTTTTCATGCCAACTATTTCAAAGTCAATGGTGCGTTCGTCCACGTTAACCGTAGTCACTCGTACTAGAACCTCGTCACCGATCCGATACTGCTTACCCGTACGTTCTCCAATAAGAGCATACATTTTTTCGTGGTAGTTATAATAGTCGTCGGTTAGATAGCTGACATGTACCAATCCTTCAATCGTGTTTGGAAGCTCTACAAAGATACCAAAGGAAGTTACACTAGAAATCACGCCTTCAAACTCTTCACCAATATGTTGTAGCATGTATTCCGCTTTTTTCAGATCATCTGTTTCACGTTCAGCATCTACTGCTACACGTTCTCGTTGAGAGGTGTGTTCTGCAATGATCGGCATTTCCGCTGTCCAGTATGCCTCTTCTTTTGCATCCAGCTTCTCTTTTTCCAACCACAAACGAATCATCCGATGCACAATTAAGTCTGGATAACGGCGAATTGGAGAAGTGAAATGTGTGTAGTATTCCGTAGATAAGCCAAAGTGTCCAAAGCTCTCTGCGTCGTAACGTGCCTGTTTCATGGAACGAAGCAATACCGTACTAATGATTACCTCTTCAGGTGTTCCTTTGATCTCTTCTAACAATTGTTGTAGCGCTTTTGGATGAACAGACGTTCCCTTACCTCGCACGCTGTATCCAAAGCTCGTGATAAACTCCATGAAGTTTTGTAGTTTTTCTTCCTTTGGATCTTCGTGAATCCGGTAAATAAAAGGACGCTTCAATTTATGGAAATGCTCTGCTACCGTTTCATTGGCAGCCAGCATGAACTCTTCAATCATCTGCTCAGCTATGGAGCGTGTACGGAAGCCAATGTCAGTTGGTGTGCCTTCAGCATCTACATAAATCTTTGCCTCACGGAAATCAAAATCGATAGCTCCACGCTGCATCCGTTTTTTACGTAATTTGAGGCAAAGCTCTTCCATGCTTTCAAACATTGGTACTAATTCATGATATTTCTCACGTAGCTCCTGATCCTGATCAACTAAAATACTGCGAACATCAGCGTAAGTCATCCGCTCGTTGGTACGAATGACACTTAAATAGATGTCATGTGAAACAATGTTAGCCCCTGCATCGAATTCCATATCACAGGTAATCGTTAGTCGATCCACTTGCGGATTTAAACTACAAATTCCATTCGATAATCGATGCGGTAACATCGGAATGACTCGGTCCACAAGATACACACTTGTACCACGACGGTATGCTTCCTGATCTAAGGTAGACTTTCCTTTTACATAATAGCTAACATCCGCAATATGAACGCCTAGACGTACATTACCGTTCTCTAATCGCTCCAGAGAAACAGCATCATCCAAATCCTTAGCATCCGCTCCATCAATGGTGACCATCATCCGCTCACGCAAATCACGTCTATCTTTTATTTCTTCATCAGAAATACGATCGGGAGCTGCTTCCGCTTCTGCTAGTACATCATCGGGGAAGCCCTCCGGTAAGTTAAACTTTCGGATAATCGAAAGGATATCTACTCCAGGGTCGTTCTTATGCCCCAGAATCTCCGTTATCTCACCTTCAGGGTTTCCTCTACCCTCTGCGTACTTGAGAATCTTTACAACCACCTTGTGGCCGTCTACAGCTCCATTTACGGCTTGTTGTGGAATAAAGATGTCTTTCCCAATGCGCTTATCATCTGGAAGCACAAAGCCATAGTGCTCCTGATCCTGATACGTCCCTACAATCGTCTTCGTGCTACGTTCCACAACACGAACGATTTTACCCTCCAAACGACTGCCAAATGCCTCTTTTTCCACTCGAACCAAAACCGTGTCTCCGTGCATAGCGCCTTGCATATCGTTGGAATGCACATACACATCTTCTTCACCTTGAGTCTCAGGAATCACGAAACCAAAGCCTTTTGGATGGTTTTGTAGTCTACCGCGAACCAAATTCATTTTTTCTGGAATACCATAGCGGTTTGCACGTGTACGTACGACTACTCCATTATCCTCAAGCTGATTCAAGGTTTTCACTAATTGCTTAAAATCATCTGAGCCTTGTAAGCTAAACGCTTCTTCTAGCTCGTGTATCGTCATGGGATGATACGCCTGTTCCCTCATAAAGGAAAGGATATCTATATCTTTCATGTAAAAGCTCCTTTTTTCTTAATTATGTTTTAGTATGCCAAGTTATGTTCAACAAAAAACCTGTTCATTTTTCGTAATACTTTCCTTACTATTGTACCCGTCATTTTTTCCTTTGTACCATCATATGTAGAAATGCGTACAAAAAAAGACAGCAACACAAAAGCGTCTGCTGTCTTTTTAACATTTACTTTGCTTGAAGGAAGAATGCCAGCAAGATAGCGGATAACATGAACACTACAGCGAAAACCACTGTGATTTTACCTAAAACAGCATCCATTCCTCTTGCTTTCTGTTTACCAACAAGTTGTTCAGCTCCACCGCTAATTGCACCAGAAAGACCAGCGCTTTTACCGGATTGCAGAAGAACGACAAGAATCAAACCGATAGCGGAAACTATTAAGAAAATCTTTGCAAGTAAAGCTAGCATAACATTTCACCTCGTTACAATGTAAGTACAACCGACCCTTCATTGTCTATAATCTTTACTTTACCACAATTAAAAGGGAACAACAACTTGCATAAACGTCACTTCCATACACTTCCAATGATAGCATTCTCTATACAAAGAAAAGCCAAGCTTTTATAATGAATAAAAGTCAGATTTTTTTAGATTAATCAATCTTTTATCATTTAAACTTTACCTTTTTTACCTATAAAAGCGTTTACGCTATCCATCATTTTGCAGATGTTTCTATAATAAGGTAAGAAAATATAAGTTCTTTAAATATTGTCAGAATTGTGTACATTGTGAACTAGTGTGTCACTTTCCTTGCAAGTACACTGCTTTTCCCGTAAAATGCAAGTAGGTTTCATTCTTATATCTAGTATCTAGGAGGTTCCTTTCGCATGGCTGGTTCAAACTTTAAGAAAGACGTGAATCAAAACGACGTAGTTGACTCGGCGAAAGCATTTGGGTTCTCTTTTGGTATTTTGTTCCTTGTTTTCGTACTGTTCCTCGTAGCCTCTATTATTTATCCGCCTAAACATGGCGAAGAAGCAAAGGGCGGCGGAGCTGGTGGAACTACCAATATCAATGCTGAACAAATCGTTAAGCAAAATTGTACATCCTGTCACGGTCAAAACCTGGAAGGTATGGTAGGTCCTGCACTGGCAAACATCGGCTCCCAACTTGATGAAAAAGCGATAAGTGATGTCATCAAGAACGGTAAAGGTTCTATGCCAAAAGGTATTCTTACAGATCCAAAGGAAATAACCGCAGTGTCTAAATGGTTGTCTGAAAAGAAATAATACATTTACTCTTCCAAACAAATCGACAAGATATATCAGACGAGCGCACTTACCTGATATAGTCGAAAAGCTCTGACAGTCCTAGTGACCATCAGAGCTTCTTTGTTTTTTACTATTTCATTTGTAACAAAAATTCTTTTAGTCGTTTTTTTGTAAGAGGTGGTGTCGATAATGCATCTCCACCAATACATACCACTCTTGTGCATTCAAAGCTCCAAAGCCTGGATGCATCATTTTAAAGTCAGATTGCTGATTCCCTGCGAGTAATCTCCCACTAATGTTAGCCACACAAAAAAGACATCCTCGCTAAAGCAAAGATGTCTTTTTGTATGAATGTAATAACCTTATTTTTTAAGATTGTAGAATGCTGCACGTCCGCCGTAGCGAGCTGTTTCTCCCAATTCATCTTCCAAACGAAGCAATTGGTTGTATTTCGCAACACGGTCTGTACGGGATGGTGCACCTGTTTTGATTTGACCAGCGTTAGTTGCAACCGCGATGTCAGCGATTGTGGAGTCTTCTGTTTCACCAGAACGGTGAGAGATAACTGCTGTATAACCAGCGCGTTTAGCCATTTCGATTGCATCGAAAGTCTCAGTCAATGTACCGATTTGGTTAACTTTAACCAAGATAGAGTTAGCTGTTGCTGATTCGATACCAGTAGTCAGACGCTCAGTGTTTGTTACGAACAAGTCGTCACCAACCAATTGAACTTTGCTACCTAGACGATCAGTTAGAAGCTTCCAACCTTCCCAGTCATCTTCAGACAATCCGTCTTCGATAGAGATGATTGGGTATTTTGTTACTAGATCTTCATAGAAAGCTACCATTTCTTCTGTAGTTTTTACTACGCCTTCACCAGTGAAGTGGTATTTACCATCTTTGAACATTTCAGTAGCAGCTACGTCAAGAGCGATGAATACGTCTTTACCAGCTTCATATCCAGCCGCTTTGATTGCTTCAAGGATTGTAGT
Organism: Brevibacillus laterosporus; assembly: GCA_007833815.1. Classification (NCBI taxonomy): domain Bacteria; kingdom Bacillati; phylum Bacillota; class Bacilli; order Caryophanales; family Paenibacillaceae; genus Brevibacillus; species Brevibacillus laterosporus. The sequence goes on from CP033464.1 coordinate 464,379, forward strand.
GATCGCTTCTTCGTTAGATTTCAAGTTAGGAGCGAAACCACCTTCGTCACCTACAGCTGTGTTAAGACCTTTGTCATGAAGAACCTTTTTCAAGGAGTGGAAGATCTCAGAACCCATACGAAGAGCTTCTTTGAAAGAAGGAGCGTTTACTGGCATAACCATGAATTCTTGAATATCTACTGTGTTATCAGCGTGCTCTCCACCATTTAGGATGTTCATCATAGGAACTGGTAGAGTTTTCGCGTTGAATCCGCCCATGTAGTTGTACAAGGATACACCAAGAGATGTAGCTGCTGCACGAGCTGCTGCCATAGATACACCTAGGATAGCGTTAGCGCCCAATTTCGCTTTGTTAGGAGTACCATCCAAAGCGATCATTGTCATGTCGATACCAACTTGGTCAGTAGCGTCCATACCGATTAGTTCAGGAGCGATTATGTCGTTTACATTAGCAACAGCATTAGTTACACCTTTACCAAGGTAACGAGCTTTGTCTCCATCGCGAAGCTCGACTGCTTCGTGTGCACCTGTGGAAGCACCAGATGGAACTGCTGCACGGCCCATAGAACCGTCTTCTAAGTATACTTCTACCTCTAAAGTTGGATTACCACGGGAATCAAGAATCTCGCGAGCGTAAATATCTGTAATAAGTGTTGTCATAAATGCCATCTCCTTATTGTCTTATTATTATTTTTTAATAATGGATTGTCCGGTCATTTCTGCTGGTTGTGTTACACCTAGTAGCTCCAACATAGTTGGGGATAAGTCAGCAAGAATACCATCTGGTCGCAGTTCTAGACCTTTTTTAGTCACAATAACTGGAACAGGGTTTGTGCTATGAGAAGTAATAGGTCTACCTTCGTCTGTCAGCATCAAATCTGCATTTCCATGATCGGCTGTGATGATGGATACTCCGCCCTTAGCAATAATAGCGTCTGCTACACGACCTACGCAAGCATCAACGGTTTCAACAGCTTTAATAGTTGGTTCCATCATGCCGGAATGTCCAACCATATCGCAGTTTGCAAAGTTAAGAATGATCACATCGAAGTTTTCTTCTTCAATTTCCTTCACTACTGCATCCGTTAATTCATTTGCGCTCATTTCTGGTTGCAGGTCATATGTCGCTACCTTTGGAGAAGGGATCAAAATACGTTTTTCACCCGGGAACTCCTGCTCACGACCACCACTGAAGAAGAACGTTACATGTGGATACTTTTCAGTTTCCGCAATGCGTAGTTGCTTCAAATTGTTTTGAGCTAACACTTCACCCAATGTGTTATCTAGGTTAGTTGGTTTATATGCTACGTATCCACCGACTGTCTCAGAGAATTTCGTTAAGCATACAAAGTGTAAGTTTTTCGGATAATTCTCTCCACGGTCAAAGCCACGGAAATCCTCATTCGTGAACGCTTGGGAAGTCTGGATTGCACGGTCGGGACGGAAGTTGAAGAAGATGATAGAATCTCCGTCTTCTACTTTTCCAATTGGTTGGTCGTTCTCATCTACCATTACAGTAGGCATAACGAATTCATCCATCACAGATTTCTCATAGGATTCCTTCACAGCCTTGATCGCATCAGAGTAATGAGGCGCATCACCATAGACCATGGCACGATATGCTTTTTCAACACGTTCCCAACGTTTATCACGGTCCATTGCGTAATAACGACCTTGAACCGTTGCAATTTTACCAACGCCAAGTTCATTCATCTTACTTTGAAGCTCTTCAATGTACTTGATCGCACTATCAGGCGCTACGTCGCGACCATCTAGGAAACCATGAACAAACACATCTTCTGCGTTTTCCTTTTTTGCAAGCTCAAGTAGAGCAAGAAGATGATTGATGTGGCTATGGACACCACCATCGGACAACAAGCCAAAGAAGTGAACCTTATTGTTGTTCTCCTTTGCATGCTTGAAAGCAGCAACCAATGTTTCATTATCAAAAAATGCGCCTTCTTTAATGGACTTCGTGATGCGAGTAAGATCCTGATAAATGATGCGTCCCGCACCAAGATTCAAGTGACCTACCTCAGAGTTACCCATTTGCCCTTCTGGAAGACCAACTTCTAGACCAGAAGCTAGCAATGTAGCATTTGGATAATCGTTCATCAGGCGATCGTAGTTTGGTTTTTTCGCTTGATTAACAGCATTACCGTAATCATTACCGCGAAGACCAAACCCGTCCATAATAATTAACGCAACTGGTTTTGGTCTGTTAGCCATGTAGCTTCCCCTCCTACTGTTGTACTCCGTTGACTAAGCCCATGTATCCTTCAACAGTTAGGCTCGCTCCGCCAACTAGTGCTCCATCAATGTCGGACTCACCCATATAGCTTGCCACATTTTCAGGCTTCACGCTACCACCGTATTGAATGCGTACTTGCGCTGCTGTATTAGCGTCAAATGCACCTGCAATCACGCTACGGATGAAAGCGATTGTTTTGTTAGCATTTTCAGCTGTAGAAGATTTACCAGTACCGATTGCCCAAATTGGCTCATAAGCAATTACTGTTTCTTTGACTTGCTCAGCAGTTAGACCGCTAAGAGCAGCTTCTGTTTGCGTACGAACTACGTTTTCAGTCGTATTTGCTTCGTACTCTTCTAGGGACTCCCCTACGCAAACAATTGGTTTCATTCCATGAGCAAGAGTTGCTTTCGCTTTCTTGTTCACTGTTTCGTCTGTTTCGTTGAAGTATTGGCGACGCTCGGAGTGACCGATAATCACGTATTCAACACCTAGCTCTTTTAACATAAGTGGGCTGATTTCACCAGTGAATGCACCTGTTTCTTCAAAATGCACGTTTTGTGCGCCCAATTTATAAGGAGTACCTTTGAATAGCTCAGCCAATGCTGGCAAATTCGTGTAAGGTGCGCAGATAACCTTTTCAATTTGAGGAGTTTGATCCTCTTTAGGTAATTGGGAGGCAAACGTAGTTGCTTCCGCGATGTTTTTGAACATCTTCCAGTTCCCAGCGATAATTGGTGTTCTCATTACTTCCACTCCTCACCTTTAACATATATATCATTTTACTTGTTTTGCAAAGCTGTTACGCCAGGTAGTTCTTTACCTTCCATAAACTCAAGGGAAGCTCCGCCACCAGTAGATATGTGGGTCATCTTCTCTGCTACGCCTGCTTTTTCAACAGCAGCTACAGAGTCACCACCACCAATGATTGTCGTGCCTTGGCATTCTTCCATTGCGTTAGCAACCGCAATCGTGCCAGCTGCAAAAGCGTCCATTTCAAATACACCCATAGGTCCGTTCCATACTACTGTTTTAGAAGGAACAATTGCATCACGGTAGTTAGCCATTGTCTTTGGTCCGATATCTAGGGCCATCCAACCTTCTGGAATAGCGTCAATGCTCACTACTTGCTTGTTAGCATCAGCTGCAAACTTGTCAGCAACCACTACGTCAACTGGCATAAGCAAGTTCACTTTACGCTCTTTTGCTTGTTCCATCAACGTGCGAGCAAGTTCCAGCTTATCTTCTTCACAAAGGGAAGCTCCAACATTGTAACCTTGTGCTTTGATGAAAGTGTTAGCCATACCGCCACCGATGATCAAAGTATCTACTTTGCCCAACAGATTTTCGATTACGCCGATTTTGTCTTTTACTTTCGCTCCGCCCACGATAGCTGTGAAAGGACGCTCAGGCTTGGACAAAGCCCCACCCATGAATTGAATTTCTTTTTCCATCAACAAGCCAGCTACTGCCGGAATGTGCTGAGCAATACCCGCGGTCGTTGCATGCGCACGGTGAGCCGTACCAAATGCATCGTTTACAAACAGGTCAGCAAGTTTTGCAAAACTTTTCGCCAGCTCAGGATCGTTCTTTTCTTCCCCTTTATGGAAACGAACGTTTTCAAGAAGAATGACATCGCCTTCTTTCATCTCTTGGACAGCAGCTTCTACTTCTGTTCCAATTGAATCGTTCAGTTTTTTTACAGGTTTGCCAAGAAGAGAAGCTAGATGTTCGCCTACAGCAGTAAGACGCATTTCTTCCACTACTTCACCCTTTGGACGGCCAAAATGGCTAGCCAAAATGATTTTAGCATGGTTATCAATCAAAAATTGAATAGTTGGAACAGCAGCACGAATACGCGTGTCGTCAGTAATTACGCCATCTTGCATTGGGACGTTGAAATCTACTCGACAAAACACACGTTTACCTGCTAATTCTATATCGCGAATGGACTTTTTGTTCACGGAAGGTACCCCCCTCAGACTTGTTACCTGACTAAATACTTGCTTGTTTCGTACTTATATATAATGGAAAAGGGAGAGAAACTCTCCCTTTTCACGTTACATGAAGGTTTGTATGGCTTACAGACCTTTTTCAGCAATGAATTTGCAAAGATCTACTACACGGTTGGAGTAGCCGGATTCGTTATCATACCAAGAAACAACTTTAACCATGTTGCCTTCCATTACCATTGTAGATAGAGCATCAATGGAAGAAGAATCAGGGTTACCATTGTAATCGCAAGAAACTAGTGGCTCTTCGGAGTATCCCATGATACCTTTCAATGCACCTTCAGAAGCTTCTTTAAGCGCTGCGTTTACTTCTTCAACTGTAGTAGAAGTTTTTGTTTCAACAACTAGGTCAACTACAGATACGTTTGGAGTTGGTACGCGCATGGAGAAACCGTTTAGTTTACCTTTCAACTCAGGCAATACCAAAGATACGGCTTTCGCTGCACCAGTAGAAGTTGGAATGATGTTCTCAGCTGCTGCACGAGCACGACGAAGGTCTTTGTGTGGCAGGTCAAGAATTTGTTGGTCATTTGTGTAAGAGTGAACAGTAGTCATCAGACCTTTTACGATTCCGAATTTATCGTTCAATACTTTCGCAAATGGAGCCAAGCAGTTAGTTGTGCAAGAAGCGTTAGAGATTACAGTGTGAGCTGCAGGATCGTATTTATCTTCGTTAACACCCATAACGATTGTGATATCTTCGTTTGAAGCAGGTGCGGAGATAATTACTTTTTTAGCTCCACCTTCAAGGTGTTTTGCAGCATCTTCACGTTTTGTGAAGCGGCCAGTAGATTCAACTACGATTTCAACACCTAGCTCGCCCCAAGGTAATTTAGCAGGTTCGCGCTCAGCTAAAACTTTAACTTCTTTACCATTAACGATCAGGCTGTTTTCTTTTACTTCAACAGTAGCATTCAATTTGCCGTGTACTGTGTCATATTTCAAAAGATGCGCCAATGTTACTGCATCTGTCAAGTCATTTACTGCAACAACTTCAACTGCTGGGTTGTTTAGAGCTGCACGGAATACGTTACGTCCAATACGTCCAAAACCGTTAATTCCCACTTTTACCATGTAGATAACCTCCTAAGTTCCACTCTTAGAATATTTTTGTAGATAATCTATATCGAACCAGTTCATAGCACTGCTATGACCAGACGATTACAAAGCCGTAAAAACGAACAAAAAACCTTTGTTCTTAGTATGTCAAACTTTATCCAACCAATCCCATGGTCACCAATCTTTTTACCCTTGTTCTGTCCTTGTCAAACGCGTTATCTATTTAAAACTCTCCACTTCTATCACATTTGCAAGTTAGATTCTCTATACATAGGGCTAATACAAGAATTGATTTCCAATGGTATTTAGTGTATCCCCAGACAATTAAAAAACATACGAAGTTGTCTTGTTAATTTTAGACTGGAGTAGAGGATTGGCGATGCTCTTCCAAAATAGCTCGGGCCGCTCCCTCATCAGTAATTAAAACGGTTTGGCATGCCTGTTTGGCAAAGGACATAATTGCTTTTGCCTTGCTACTACCTCCGCCTAAGGATAAGACTACATCAGCTCGCTTTACGTCTTCCAAAGACAAGCCAATGGTCGGCATTTTGTAAATGGTTTCTCCTGCCGCATTAAAGTAATATCCAAACGCTTCACCAACAGCACCAAGATCTCGTAGCACTTCCAGCTCTTCTTCCGTGTACTTACGTCGCATAGCCATGGCCATTCCATCACCAATTCCATGAATAACCACTCGAGATTTGTGAAGCAATTGCATAACTTCTGCAACCTGTGCTTCCCCCAATAAAGATTGAACTACATCAGGGCTTAATCGATCAGGCACATGCAATAGATGATAAGTTCCACCTGACTTTGCTGCGAGAGAAGAAGCAATCGTATTAGCCTGCATTTCTACCTTTTCTCCAAGACCACCCCGTGCCGGTACAAATTGTACATCACGAAAGTGCGAGGAAGGTGTCACATGTTCAGCTACCGATACAATCGTGGAACCGCCTGTAACAGCGACCACATCACCTTCTTGAACTACTTGTTTTAAGATCCGGGCTCCTACTCGTCCCAACTCTTTTTTACCCCATTCCGATACGTCCATATCCCCAGCAACCACAATTACCTTTGGAATATGTAATACATGCTGTAATTGTAGAGCTAAGTCATTAAAGCCGAACAGCTCATCTGCCATTGAATCCATCTCTTTTAAAAGGTGAATACCCTCTTCTGTGCAACTCATGCCGATTGGGCTGACATGAATTAAACCCATATCTTTTAAGAGTTCTACTTCAGACCTGAGGATGCGCTCGGTCGTTTGCAAATTCTGCGCTAACGCCCTGCGACCAACAGGCTGCAAATGACGAATCGACTGCATAAGATCGTATCGTTTGCGCAACACTTGTACGAGGTCGGGAACAAGCTTGTTTTGGATATTTAATAAAGTACGCATTCCACATTCATCCTTTTTCAGTTCGACGGGACTTCAAACGTCCCACATCATACAAATTATGTCCCGCAGCTTCCAAAAAAATAAGCAGAATGCTTACTCTTAATGTAGCACACACTCTGCTAACTGACAAGAAGCCAACGGAGATATCGTAATTTATTCACATTTACCCATTTTTTCTTGTAAATATGCACGTAGTTCTTCCTCCGTAACCACTGAATCAATAGATACAAACGTTTCAAGCCCATTTATCTCGACTACAGGAATAGTAAACATGTACTTCTCCTCTAATCTCATATCTCCAGTGATATCCACAACCTTATATGTTATCGGAAACTCCATAGCCAAATTTTTGATATGCCCCTCTACATCATCACATAAATGACAACCGGCTCTTCCATATAAAACAATCTCTATATTGTCTGATTGTAACTGAATGTTTGCTTTGCTAGCCATGTGAGTGGGTTAGCTCCTTTTCATTTCTGCTGGTTATAGTCCTAGCTTTCCGGCGTTTCTCTCTTTGTTCCTGTCGTGTTCCTCCTTACAAAAAACGCTTCCGTTTAGCAGAAGATGTGATTAACATTTCCTCTCTATATTTAGCAACGGTACGACGGGAGATTTCAATCCCTTCTTTCTCCAGCAATTCCGCCAGCTTTTGATCGGAATACGGTTTATTACGATCTTCTCCTTCTATTAAAGCTTTAATCCTTCTCTTCACGCTTTCTGACGAGGTTGCTTCCCCATTGGCAGTAGAGAGAGCTGATGTGAAAAAATACTTTAATTCAAAAACACCACGAGGAGTTTGTACGTATTTATTACTGGTAGCACGACTTATCGTTGATTCATGTAATTGAACTCGCTCCGCAATATCTTTTTGCGTCATCGGTTTCAAATAATGAATCCCTTTCTCAAAAAAATCATTCTGCAAGTCAACGATCGCCTGCGTTACGCGTAACAAAGTCATCCGTCTTTGCTCTAAGCTTTTTGCCAACCAAACCGCCGCATTCAGTTTTTCATGAACAAATTGCCGAGCCTCATCCTGCTCGGTTTTCACTTTTAACATTCGTTCATAAAAGGGATTGATAGACAAGCGCGGCAACGAAGAATCATTCACTAGGACAATATACTCGCCCATTACCTTTTCTACTGTAACATCTGGAACGATATAACGTGTCTCTTGGCTACTGTATGCTACTCCAGGTCTCGGATTCAGCGTGCGAACTAAATCAGCAATCCGTTGCACATCGCCTACGCTTATATGCAGATGCTCCGCAATCTTTCCAAAACGGTTATTAGCCAGATCCATCAGATGATGCTGAATAACCTCTACGATATGCTCTTCATCCTGCCCTTCATGCTCTAGTTGTAGCAACAAGCATTCTTCTAGCGAGCGCGCTGCTACACCAGCTGGATCTAAATGCTGAATAACGCGAAGAACATCCTCTACCTCATCTAACTCAACACCTAATCGCTCTTTGATACTAGTAACAGGTATCTCTAAATATCCACGCTCATCAAGATTTCCTATGATATACCTGGCAATCTGACGTTGTACCGGTGTCAATCTTTTCACATAACCCAGTTGCTCTTCTAAATGAGAAAATAAGGTGGTTCGCGTATCGCTTACATAATCTAGAGGATTGTAGGCGCTTTCATCTCTTTTGACTGAAAAATCGTTGTGTCCTGGATTATTCAATAATTCCTTCCAATCGAATTCCAAGGTCTTTTCCTTTTTATCAAGAGGCAACGGTTCTTGTGCAACCGCAATTTCCTGAAGATCAATGACTGGATTTTCGATCGCTTGTTCCTGCAAATAATTCATCAGATCAATGGCCGAAAACTGCAATATTGTAATAGCTTGACGCAATTCAGGCGTCATCACCAACTTTAACGTCTGCTCTTGATACAAACCTAAGCCCATATTCATATTGCATCCTCCTCCCGTAAGAACCCATCAAGATGTCAGTGAAACCAACATCATCCTTCCACCCCTCCTTACTCTCTTTCTCTATTATAGCGTTCATGCAATTTTCTCGCCAAGGTATATCTTTCATCGGTACACTTTTCATCAGTATACCAAGAATAGCTCGGCAAAGATTCCTTTTTGTTACTCCTTTTTACTCATACAGTAAAAAAGTTGTCCTATGCTCCATTTTCGTATATAATAATCCTTGTTGTCTGAAAGTTATGCGCCCGTAGCTCAGTGGATAGAGCAGCGGTCTCCGGAACCGCGTGCGTAGGTTCGATTCCTATCGGGCGTACCATTTAGATGTACATAACGAAGTCTCCGTTTATAACGGGGGCTTTTTATGTTTACGGAACCAAACCATTGAATCAATTTTACTTTTTTCTCTAAAAACGGATATCCATTTATTACTCAATAAGCTATAATATTATCAGACTATTCTAAAAGTTAGGTGATATTATGCGAAAAGTACTGTTTGGTATAGGCTGGTTAACAATGTCATGGATGTTTCTGTATGTAGCTATGCTTCTACGTTAAGAAGGGTAAAGAAGTATGCGTAGTAACGAACCTCCAATTGGTATCCACTTATGAAAGCGCAATCATACCTAAATTTAATCAAACTAACAAGTGATTTTTACTAAAAATTTATCTACGTACAAATCTACACAGACATGCTGCATGGTTCTTTCTACTCAGTTTCGCCTTTATTTACTCGCTTGTCTGTTTCTCTGTAGGGCTTGAGAATGAGGGGGGCTCTACAATAATCATGTATTTAAATGAAATACCTCGGTTGATATGACGTTTTTCAGGGTGAAATAAGGAAAATCTACAGTTTATTTGCCTACGTTAGATACAATTTCCTATTACCGACGACTTTTGCAGATTTTGTCGCCATTTGTCATACTTTGACTAACAAAAATAAAGATAAGTGGGGCTAAAAACAAGTATGGGTAAGTTGAATCTAAAATCGTTAGCAATTGGCATTGGGATTGGAACTATTTTATCTTCCTCTATCGCTTATGCCGCTTCAGAAATGGCTGTCAAACCAGATATGGAAAAACCAATTACTTTTTACTTCGATGGTATACCTAAATCACCACCCGTTCAAACACAAGGCTTCTTATACAAAAATACAGCTTATGTCCCTGTTCGCTTTGCAGCAGAAAACTTAGGAAAGCCAATCGTATATGACGGGAAATCTCTATCCGTTTTCATCGGAAAACTCCCTACAAGCAAGACCTACTCCAAGTATCAAGCAGTGGAACTTGTACGTCAGAAACACGGTAAAGAAGTACCAGAGAACTTCACCATTGCCTATGATCACGATGATGAACGTGGAAATTATGTGATCCAGATTTATCAGGAAGTCGTAAACAACTTCCAAAACGGAGATAGTTACATTAACACCTATGGCTGGTATATCGTAAATCCCAATTCCGGTGATATTAAATCTATGTTTTAATGATTTCTAGAAATGTTCAAAGTTCATACTATTTTTCTTCCTTTTCCGATTCACTGTATTGCAGCGTGTAAGACATAGCCGAATCAAAAGCTACACAGGTCACATCCTGTCTAATCTTACAAGTCCATTTCTACATACTTACATTTGATTTCTTTGCTTTCAAAATACTTTACGCTACTTTAATGACCAGATATGTAGCAACCTCCCTTAGTATCGTAAATACCAAGGGAGGTTGTTTTCGTTTATTCCACACCCTACTGGTGTGTTTTATTTATCACTCATCTATATCGTCTATTTTGTTTTTATAAGAATATCCTTTATTTATTGCCCAGACAGAACACCCGACAATAATACCGACAATGACAACGACTGCAACAATCATGGAACTCAATTTACATCACCCCCGTTTATTACTATACAGTTATTCCCCTCTACATTGTACAGAACATTCCAAAACAAACCAAGGGAATTCATCTCACCTTATGCAACTATACATGTTATTTAACGTATAATAACCAGTCTGCTTCCGTATGATCCAAAGCTGTTGTTGCATACTAACCAAAAAGCTATTCCACGAACAAATGTTTTTGTGCACAACCTGTTGATAACTTTGTGGATAAGTCTTTTCGGAGGTTTATAGCTATGCAAGAGCAATTATTTCTCATTTATCAAGAATCAAGTGAAGATGAATGTCTGCTAACGATCCAACCATACCAGACATCTGAAGAATTAGCAGAAGCTATCAGTCGCTTAGAACATCAAGATATTACCGAGTACACAATCATTAAAGGTAAAAAAATGAAGGCAAAAATGCGGGTTATGATTGATTTAACAGAAGATGTTGGAAAAGATTTGAAGGAAGATGAACACCATGAGTCGAATGAAGAAAAGGATTTGGATTAGCGAAATTTTTGTGTCGGAAAATACGTACTAGTACTAGAAAGGAGGACCGAATGTGGAAGAGCAATCACGCGAAGATCTTTACGCGCTAAATCGAAAAGCTTTAGAATATATTCTGAAATTTTTAAAAGGGGATGCTGATTCTTTCCCTTTACTTGTCGAGCTTTTTGATCAGCGTGTGCAACGCATCGTCCTCAAAATGGTCTATTCCTATCATGATTCTCAGGATGTATGCAATGATATTTGGCTTAAAGTAGCCCAAAACCTGAATAAGTTTGATCAATCTTACCCCTTCCATTCCTGGTTGTACCGCTTATCCTCAAATACATGCATCGATTTCCTTAGAAAGAAAAAGGAAATTACCATGAAGGACGATCAATTGTATCATCAAGTAAATAAACAACAAAAAGCAGTTGATACACCAGAAGCATTATTTATGAAAAAGGAATTTTACTCTCATATTCAAGAATTATTATGCCATTTGGAAGAAGTAGATCGATTAATTGTTACCCTCCGCTTTGTAGATGAATTAAGTTATGAAGAAATAGGGACCATTGTAGGAATGAGCAAAAATACTGTTGGTACCAGACTGTTCCGTTCCCGCAAGTTTTTGAAAGAGTTGCTGAGCCATAAATCAATAGAAAGGAGCGTACACAATGCAACATCCGGATGAGTTTACTTTCATGATGTATGCAGACGGTGAATTAATCCACGAAGAACAGCAACAAGTGACCAGCCATCTGCACAGTTGCTCTGAGTGTCAGAAATTATATGCTACATTTCTTGAAGATCAGGCAGAGCTTGTAAAAGCCATTCATCTTACAACACCGACGCTTCCGCCTATTCGCTTGGAAAACACCGTTTGTGATCAAATTAACAAAATCGCAAGTTTGAATCAAAACCGTCACCACCTATTTGTCCATCGTTTACGCTTTATTTTTGGAGCAACTCTTGGTTTCTTTATTGTCATAGCATTAGCGGGAATCAACTGGCTTAATAACTGGTATAGTGCTATTAATTCTCTGTTTCAATGGCAATCAGTCTGGAGCTCGATGTTCTGGATCAAAGAGCAAACAACAATGATTTTACTCATGTTTAAGAACTTCTACCTCATTGGTTTTATCTCTTCTATTTTATTTGTGCTAGCCATTCTCTTGTATGCCATTCGTTTGTCTATCAAAATGGATACGGGTAACTGGAGGACCAGGTAATGAGTAAGAAACTATTTTTTCTCTCTTTCTTACTTTGTTTTTGTTTGATCCTGGCTAGTTCTGCAGCCGCTATCAATATACACAATGAAGAGTTATATCATGTGAAATCTAATGAGGTACATCACGGAGATGTGATTACAAATGCTAGCAAAGTTGTTATTGAAGGAACAGTAGATGGAGACTTATATGCCTTTGCAGAAATGATTGACATAAAAGGGACTGTCACAGGAGATGTAATCTCGTTTGCTTACCTAACAAATGTGTCGGGGACAGTAGGAGGAAACGTACGCTCTTATTCTCAAGCATTGACTGTCTCAGGTACCATTCAAAAGAATATATCCGCTGGAGCTGACCAGCTTCATATTAATCAATCAGGGAATGTGAATGGCAGTATTTTAGGTTTTGTCAATGAAATCAATATAGAAGGGCGTGTAGGAAAAGAAACCAATGGGATGTACCATCTTGCTACGTTTTCCGGTCTCTTAGAACAAGGCACATCCCTCTTTCAAGTAGAAACTCTTCACCTCAAGCCTACAGCTGTCATTAATAGTGATCTTCTTTATTCATCATTTGAGCCTGCTCAGATTGATGCTGGTGCCTATATCAAGGGCGAACACAAACATACTTTTATTGAACCTAGACCGTCATTCCGTTCTTTTATGTTAATGATGTCTATCTCTTCCTGCTTAAGTACATTAATTTTTTGGCTACTCATCCGTTATTTTTTTGCTGGATCTCTGTACAATGTGGGCGAGAAGCTACATACACGCCATCCCTTTAAACAGTTTGGCATTGGACTGCTTATTTTTATCATAGCTCCACTGATTAGTATTGGTATGTTCCTTACTGTTGTCGGTATTCCTGTGGGCATTACCATTGCGATCGCTTACGCTCTGCTCCTTATTTTAGGAAAAGTGTATGTAGGCACTTGGTTGGGACAAAAATTAATTAGTCGTTTCCATTGGAAAATTGCACCTTTATTAGCCGAATTTATTGGTGTATTCCTATTAGTCGTTATCATACAAATCCCTTTACTAGGCTTTCTACTCGGAATATTGGTCAGCATTTATTTCTTAGGTGCGATTACTAGCTGTGTTCGTGCCAGTAACAAACGAACTGCTCTATAAACAATAGGCTTTTGCATAAGGTTTAAAATGGGATTTTTTTGGGTTTAATAATGGGATAGAGCACTGATTCTGTTTGACCTTTATTGACCAATTGTGTATGATTATTGTAAGAAAAGGGAGGAGGAACCTGAATGAATATGAATCTGATTCCAACTGTTATTGAACAAACCAACCGTGGAGAACGCGCTTACGATATCTATTCCCGCCTGTTAAAAGATCGTATCATCTTCTTAGGAACGCCTATCAATGACCAGGTAGCAAATAGCGTTGTGGCACAGCTCTTGTTCCTACAAGCAGAAGATCCTGATAAGGACATCAGTATCTACATAAACAGCCCGGGTGGATCGATTACAGCCGGTATGGCTATCTATGACACTATGCAATTTATTAAACCAGATGTATCAACCATCTGTGTGGGATTAGCAGCTTCTATGGGTTCGTTCCTGCTTTGTGCCGGAGCAAAAGGAAAGCGTTACGCTTTGCCTAATAGCGAAATCATGATTCACCAACCTCTAGGTGGCGCTCAAGGTCAAGCAAGCGACATCGAAATTGCCGCAAAACGTATTATTAAAATGCGTGAACACCTTAACCGCATTTATGCTGAGCGTACTGGTCAACCATACGAGCAAATTGCTAAAGATACGGATCGCGATAACTTCCTGTCTGCTCAATCCGCAAAAGAATATGGCTTGATCGACGAAGTCATCACAAGAAAATAAGTATAGATACACATAAAGAGGGCGACTTAGGTTGCCCTCTTTTGCATGTTCGTTCATCAGTTAGTTGATGCCATATTTGTATATTCTCCATCCATAGAATCAACTGTAGTCTCTTCAATCAAACCGTTGTGGTCAGCAACTATCCCGCCTCCCAGCCCCTCATTTACCATGCGATCAATATCCATAAAGTTCTTATCTCTGCCTTCTAGACAGCAATCTGGTAATCCCTTAGCTTTGTTTGACATGCTCTTCCCTCCTGGCTTAGATGTTCCTAATTAGCATCTCACCACAAGTAGCAGGTCATGCAAACAAAAAACCAGCAATACCTGCTGGTTTAGCGTTTACATTTTTATTCATCCTTATCAATCAGGTTAACTAGTGTATCAACTGCCATTTGGGCATCATCCCCACTAGCCAAGATGGTAATTTCCGTTCCCGAGCTGATCGCCAAACTCATAATTCCCATGATACTTTTGGCATTCACCTTTTTATTGTCTTTTTCTACGTAAATTTCAGAACGGTATCGATTTGCTTCTTGAACAAAGAATGCCGCTGGGCGGGCTTGTAACCCGGTTTTAAGCTTAACCATAACCCGTTGCTGTACCATCTTGGACCTCCCCGCTTGGAATTTTCCTTTATTTCTATTATAACATGTCCCTACGTAGAAAAACTCAGTTTTTCTCGCAAGTTATCTGCAATCTCATTTATCTTACGCAAGCGATGGTTAATGCCTGACTTGCTCACAACCCCACTTGGAATCATTTCGCCTAATTCCTTCAGGTTAATGTCAGGATTCTGCAAGCGGAGTTCCGCCACCTCACGTAAGCGAATAGGTAAGTTTTCAAGGCCGAGCTCTTTCTCGATCAATTGAATATTCTCCATTTGTTTAGTAGCAGCATTGACCGTTTTATTGATATTCGCAATCTCACAGTTATGCAAACGATTAACTGAATTCCGCATGTCTTTAACAATACGCACATCTTCAAAATATAACAAAGCCTGATGCGCCCCAATTACACTCAAGAAGTCCGTAATTTTTTCGCCTTCTTTTATGTACATGACAAAACCTTTTTTGCGTTCAATACATTTGGCATTCAATTCATAGCGATTAGCTAGATCGGTTAACGCTTCACAAAAATCTTGATAAGCAGAGAAAATTTCCAAATGATAGCTAGAAGCCTCAGGGTGATTTACAGAACCACCTGCTAAAAAGGCTCCTCGAAGAAACGCACGTACGCAACATTCATTCGCCACGAGATCATGTGAAATACCCGGATAAAAGGTTAAATTCTTATCCATAATACGTAAGTCTTCCAGGATCTCATAAGCCCGAAGTGGAATTCGCACAATATACACGTTGTTTTTTTTCAGACGCATTTTTTTACGCACCAATAACTCGGCATGAATCTGAAAAATTTGCTTAACCAACGTGTAAATTCTTCGTGCGATCGCCGCATTCTCTGTAGAGATATCCAAAATAAATTTTCCGGTTCCTAGTTGAATGGTTCCGTTCATACGAATTAGTGCAGCAAGTTCCGATCGATTACAGCAAGTTGAACCTTCAATCAACGTTAACTCTTTTTTTGTGTGTGCGGCGAATGACATGTCACATCACTTCCTTTCTAGTTGCGATATAATCTGGCGAAGGATAGCCACGATCTCCTGACTCACTCGTTTTGCATCGTGACGTAAGTACAATTCCCCATAGGTAATCATAGGCTCAGCCACAATCGTCACGCCTAAATCCTTCAACTTATCCATATCACATAAGACTGGATATGCGTTTTTTTCTGCGTATTTAGCTAAATAATCTTCAGGTACCTGTTCGGTATTTACCACAATTGTATCTAAAAACTCTACCCCAACATGATCATATAAGGCTCTGACATGATCATAAGCTGTAAAGTTATCGGTTTCACCTGGTTGAGTCATTACATTACAAATATATACTTTTGGTGCAGATGATTCCAGTATTGTCTCAAAAACACCGTTAACTAATAAATTGGGTAAGATACTCGTATACAGGCTACCCGGCCCCAAAATAATCGCATCTGCTTCTTTGATTGCATCTAAAGCTTCAATCAGAGGACGCGCATCTGCTGGATCTAGAAAGACTCGCTTGATCTTCTTTCCTGACAACGGGATTTGTGATTCTCCTGAGACGATTGTTCCGTCTTCCATTTCCGCTTTTAACAGGATAGATTGAGTAGATGATGGCAACACATCCCCGCGTACCGCTAAAACCCTGCTGAGTGCCTTTACGGCCGTGACAAAGTCCCCTGTAATATCATTCATGGCAGCAAGCAACAGATTTCCTAAATTATGACCAGCTAAGCCAGTTCCGGTGTTAAATCGATATTGCATCAACTGCTTCATTAATGGTTCTGCGTCAGCAAGTGATGTTAACACGTTGCGAATATCTCCTGGGGGTAACATATCCATCTCTTCCCGAAGACGCCCTGAGCTTCCGCCATCATCAGCAACCGTAACAACAGCCGTGATATGAACAGCCTCTTCTTTCAAACCGCGTAACAGGACGGACAGACCTGTCCCTCCTCCTATTACCACGACTTTCAACATTTCTTCTCTTTGTTGCATGTTCGTGCCTCTCCCTAATGCCATAGGTCACCTCGATTCCCTTTGTTGAGAGTTCTTTGGTGCTGATTCCCATTTATTCTTTTCTTATCATCTTATGTTATTTATTCTTTTCGATGTCACGATGTGTAACGCGAACCTGATAATCTTTACGGAACGTTTCACCAATATGCTCTGCAATTGCCACAGATCGATGCTTTCCGCCTGTACATCCGATACCGACGACTAGCTGACTTTTCCCTTCCCGTTGATAATGAGGAATGGTAAAATTCAGAAAATCGATCAGCCGTGTCAAAAATTCTTGTGTATCGGTCCATTTCATGACGTAATTAGCGACATCGCTATCACAACCCGTTTTTGGTCGCAAATCATCAACATAATGCGGATTCGGTAAAAAGCGCACATCAAAGACTAAGTCAGCATCAATCGGAATGCCATACTTAAAGCCAAATGACTGAACATTAAGGGTCCAT
The DNA here is from genome assembly GCA_007833815.1 of Brevibacillus laterosporus. Taxonomy (NCBI): domain Bacteria; kingdom Bacillati; phylum Bacillota; class Bacilli; order Caryophanales; family Paenibacillaceae; genus Brevibacillus; species Brevibacillus laterosporus. The sequence continues at coordinate 481,550 of CP033464.1, forward strand.
TCAGAGCTTTGTTGTGAGTACTGATTTATAATTTTATCACGAAGCTGCATTGGCTTCATTTGACTTGTATCAATAATTTGATTTGCTCTGCCCTTTAAATCTTGAAGAAGTCTACGTTCAGCCATAATTCCCTCTAAAGGCGTACCTGTTGGGGAAAGGGGATGGCGTCTTCTTGTTTCTTTATAGCGACGAACCAGGTTTTGATCATTCGCATCTAAGAATAGAATCTGAAAATGTATTCCTTCTCTTTCTGATAATCCATCAATAGCATCAAAAAGACTGTCAAAGAATTCACGCCCGCGTAAATCAATGACAAGAGCTACTCGTTCAATCCCACGTCCCGACTGAATAATAAGCTCTGCGAATTTAGGAATAAGGATTGGTGGCAAATTATCTACACAGAAAAAACCTAGATCCTCTAGACTTTGCACAGCTGTGGTTTTCCCCGCTCCTGACATGCCTGTAATAATGAGTAAGTTTACTGCTTTTTGTTTACTATCTTCACCCATTTTCTCGCCTCCATCCTCCTCTAAGGATACCATATGTCACACTCCCCAGTAAGCTTTTCCTTATTATTCATGCAAGAAAACCCAAATTTTTCCGGCCAAAAAAAAAGACGTGGTCTATCCGCAGACCACGCAATCAAGGTTATATAGAAAAAGGGGGCAATTCACATTCAATAAAGTAACTATCTGTATTGTACCCGCCTAATATTTCAGTAGTGTTACAAGGATTTTACGATATTGTAACATCCTGCTCTTTTAGTCGTTCCTCTAAATCTTCTACGTAGATTTGAGCATTTTGAGCAGCAATAGAACCATCGCCTGTAGCTGTTACAACCTGACGTAGTAATTTCTCACGCACGTCACCAGCAGCAAAGACTCCCTCTACATTCGTACGCATTACTTCATCAGTTGGGATATAGCCTCCGTCATTGGTAATACCCAGGCTTTTAACTGCTTCGGTCAATGGATCCATACCCACGTAAATAAATACGCCATTTGTTGGATATTCGGTTTGCTCACCAGTCTTCAGGTTTTCCAATAAAACGCCTGTTACTAGGTTATCACCGCGAATTTCTTTAACAACGGTGTCCCAGATAACATTAATTTTCTCATTTTCGAAAGCACGCTTCTGGATAATTTTTTGTGCACGGAATTCATCGCGACGATGCACAATCGTTACCTTGGTTGCAAAACGAGTTAGGAAAATAGCTTCCTCAACAGCTGAATCGCCTCCACCAACTACAACGAGTTCCTTGTTTCGGAAGAAAGCTCCGTCACAAACAGCACAATAAGATACTCCACGACCAGAATATTCTTTTTCACCAGGTGCTCCTAATAGACGATGTTCTGCTCCAGTAGCCACGATAATCGATTTTGCTTTGTATTCCTTATCGCCTACTATTACGGTCTTGTATGGATTGCCATCGCGGATTTCTTTGATGTCTCCATATTGATATTCTGCTCCAAACTTTTGTGCATGCTCAAACATTTTATTAGACAAGTCAGGTCCTAAAATGCTGGTGAAACCAGGAAAGTTTTCAATATCCTCGGTATTAGCCATTTGTCCGCCCGGAATACCGCGCTCCAGCATTAGAGTAGACATGTTCGCTCGAGATGTATAGACAGCTGCCGTCATTCCGGCTGGTCCCGCCCCTGCAATAATTACATCATAGATTTTTTGGTCGCTCATAAAGTAACTCCTCCTTGGTGGGAATTAGCCTCTTCTATCATCAATATATAACACAGTTTCTTTATAGATTGTAACGTTATAAGATAACAGATTATACTTATTATAAAATAAGAATTCTTTTTAATCAATATAAGACAAAGCCCGTAAACATTTTGTCAAAGTTGACTTAGAAACTCCGTATTGCTCAGCAATACTATTCTGGGAAATTTTATGAATGCCCTTCGCTCTTTCATATAAGTAATCTAATGCAGCTGCCCATGCCTCCAGCTTACGAACTTGAATTTGTTCTTTTTGACTAATGTAGTATTTCCACTGGTGAATCATCCACTCACGCTTCTCTTGATCGGTTGGTGAGGATAATTGTTCCGTAATAATGAACTCCACTTGATCGGTTATCGTTTGTTTGTGTGAAGTGTTAATCAAATCTAAAGAGAAGTCTTCAGCTTGGTCTCTTTGATCTAGTGTGGTGTGATTTCCCTTTGGCCATTCATTAGAATTAGAAGTGACCTCTTTCAATACCGATTCCTTATTATTTTCCATTTCAATTCTTGCCACTAACTCTTCAAGAGCTGTTATCGCTACTTCTTTCAATTCTTCATTATTTGTGATGTCTATATAATACTCCAATGTGGAAATTGCTTCAGAATCACCTATCATAGCCAAGGTACGGATAACCGTTTCCTTAGATTCTTCCTTGCCATGTTGTAGGGCCCATAGCATAGAGGCTCTTACCATCGGATTATATTTAAAATCCTCTGCTGTAATAGGAGCTTGGTTCATCTCCATTTCTTTGAGCGGGTGATGGTAGTGATAAGGAATATTTTCTTTAGGCATCCCATGTAAGGCTTTCTTTGCTTTTTCTAAATAGTATTGAGCAATGCCTGCTTCAGGATCCATCTGGTGTACTTTTTTCCACCATTTTATCGCCTGTTGATATCGTTCTGATAAATAAGCCGAGGTTGCCGCATAGTGGTAAGTAGACACATCATGTAGCATAGGCTGTCTCAAGATTTTTTGGTACAGCTTACAGGCTTCCTCATGCTGGCCTAATACTCCCATTGTCGTGGCAAGTTTGTACATATGATCATAATGAAAAGGTTGAATTTTTTTCAGGCGAGCGATAATGGGAACTAATTCAGCCCATTTATTGTGATGGGAAAGTAATACGGCCATATTACAAATGGCATGCAAATTACCCGGATCCTTTTCCAAAGCTAATTCAATCGTATCCATAGCCTTATCAAAATCACCGATATAATAGTAGGCCAGCGCTAAGTTATTCCATGCAGGCATGAAATCAGGATACTCTTTAACTAAGCTGTTCAAACAATCAACAGCTTGCATAAATTTCCCTTCCTCTAGCTTTTTACGAGCCTCTTCATGCTGTATAACCATTTCTTCATCTTCTTGTGGTTCCAGTGGATTGCGTGGCGGTAAATCTAGTTCAAAGTATATATAATGAAGTAAATCTTGCGCTTCTTCCGCATAAACTCCATCGGCTTCACAAGCCAAATATTTAACAGCCATATCAGCTGCCATTTCAAAGTCATCCATATTCGCATAATTGTTTGCTAGAAAAAAATATACATCAACCAACGACGAGTCAATTTTTTCTATAACGGAATGCAGGATGTCGTTCGAATCTTCAAATTTACCCATTTCTGCTAGAACACTGGCTTTATTGCAATGATGTACTGCATTTGCTGGTTCAATCTCCAACGCCCTGTCAAAGCACTGTAGGGCCTTAGTGAAATTGTTTCGTTGAAGCGAACGCATTCCCCAGTTAGCAAAAAAATTGGCGTCCTGCTGAAAGCTAGTAATTACGCCACGTCTCTCTTGCTCATTTTTGTTCATAATTCCTCCTTGTAGTCCAGGAGCTCAAAGTAGCTATTCGTAATCTCAACATATCGTATCAAATCGTAGCCTGTGTCTCAACCTGGAAAACACTTAAAGCATCTTTTTATTAGAACTATTTATTCTACTTATCTATATGTTTGAATAACCTGATGATCGCCGAGTCTACCATCATAGCAGATTTTCTTGTATACATCAACAAACACCACCTGCATAGCAAGTGGTGTCATTCCGTTCAATTATAAACAAATGGAGCGGACGACGGGGCTCGAACCCGCGACCTTCGCCTTGGCAAGGCGACGCTCTACCAATTGAGCTACGTCCGCATATAAAAAAATGGTGCGGGTGGAGGGACTTGAACCCCCACGGTCGCCCGCCAGAACCTAAATCTGGTGCGTCTGCCAATTCCGCCACACCCGCGTGGCAATGGTGAGCCATGAAGGACTCGAACCTTCGACCCTCTGATTAAAAGTCAGATGCTCTACCAACTGAGCTAATGGCTCCCATTAAAGTGGTGGCTCGGGACGGAATCGAACCGCCGACACGAGGATTTTCAGTCCTCTGCTCTACCGACTGAGCTACCGAGCCATATCAAATTTTAGTAAAAATATGGCGGAGCTGACGGGACTCGAACCCGCGACCTCCGGTGTGACAGACCGGCGTGAACTCCAACTTCACCACAGCTCCATATTTAAAATTTGTTCTCTGAAAACTAGATAATGAAAGTCAGCATACAGGCAATGTGGATGGATAAGTCCTCGACCGATTAGTATTCGTCAGCTCCATGCATTACTGCACTTCCACACCGAACCTATCAACCTCATCGTCTATGAGGGGTCTTACTAGCTTGCGCTATGGGAAGTCTCATCTTGAAGGGGGCTTCACGCTTAGATGCTTTCAGCGCTTATCCCGTCCGCACATAGCTACCCAGCTGTGCCACTGGCGTGACAACTGGTGCACCAGGGGTGCGTCCATCCCGGTCCTCTCGTACTAAGGACAGCTCTCCTCAAACTTCCTACGCCCGCGACAGATAGGGACCGAACTGTCTCACGACGTTCTGAACCCAGCTCGCGTACCGCTTTAATGGGCGAACAGCCCAACCCTTGGGACCTACTTCAGCCCCAGGATGCGATGAGCCGACATCGAGGTGCCAAACCTCCCCGTCGATGTGGACTCTTGGGGGAGATAAGCCTGTTATCCCCAGGGTAGCTTTTATCCGTTGAGCGATGGCCCTTCCATGCGGAACCACCGGATCACTAAGCCCGACTTTCGTCCCTGCTCGACTTGTAGGTCTCGCAGTCAAGCTCCCTTGTGCCTTTACACTCTACGAATGATTTCCGACCATTCTGAGGGAACCTTTGGGCGCCTCCGTTACTCTTTAGGAGGCGACCGCCCCAGTCAAACTGCCCACCTGGCATGGTCCTTCCACCCGATAAGGGCGGCAAGTTAGAAACTCCGTACATCAAGGGTGGTATCCCAACGACAGCTCCACGAAGGCTGGCGCCCTCGCTTCACAGCTTCCCACCTATTCTGTACATGATGCACAAAGTTTCAATACCAGGCTACAGTAAAGCTCCATGGGGTCTTTCCGTCTTGTCGCGGGTAACCTGCATCTTCACAGGTATTATGATTTCACCGGGTCTCTTGCCGAGACAGCGCCCAAGTCGTTACGCCTTTCGTGCGGGTCGGAACTTACCCGACAAGGAATTTCGCTACCTTAGGACCGTTATAGTTACGGCCGCCGTTTACTGGGGCTTCGGTTCAAAGCTTCGCTTGCGCTAACCCATCCCCTTAACCTTCCAGCACCGGGCAGGCGTCAGCCCCTATACTTCGCCTTGCGGCTTCGCAGAGACCTGTGTTTTTGCTAAACAGTCGCTTGGGCCTTTTCACTGCGGCCTCCTCGGGCTATAAACCCTACCGAGGCGCCCCTTCTCCCGAAGTTACGGGGCCATTTTGCCGAGTTCCTTAGCAAGAGTTATCCCGCGCACCTTAGGATTCTCTCCTCGCCTACCTGTGTCGGTTTGCGGTACGGGCACCTTGTTCCTCGCTAGACGCTTTTCTTGGCAGTGTGAAATCAGGGACTTCGGTACTATAATTTCCCTCGCCATCACAGCTTGTGCTTACTGGTGTGCGGATTTGCCTACACACCACACTTACTGCTTAGACGGCCATCCAATAGGCCGCTCACCCTATCCTCCTGCGTCACGCCATTGCTCAAACGGAACAGAGGTGGTACTGGAATATCAACCAGTTGTCCATCGCCTACGCCTTTCGGCCTCAGCTTAGGTCCCGACTAACCCTGGGAGGACGAGCCTTCCCCAGGAAACCTTAGGCTTTCGGTGGACAAGATTCTCACTTGTCTTTTCGCTACTTACACCGGCATTCTCACTTCCAAGCGCTCC
>CP033464.1:792500-967500 GCA_007833815.1 Brevibacillus laterosporus
AGCCAATGAACTTTTTGACTATCTGCAAATCGATGGACCGCATAAAATCCATCGCAGTGTAGATCTCATTTTGCTTGATTTGATGATGCCAGAGATAGATGGAATTGAAGCTTGTCGCCGTATTCAACAAAATGACCAAGTAAAGCATATCCCCATTATCTTTGTTACTGCTATGGGTGACTCCTTTAAAATGGCAGAAGCACTTAACGTAGGAGCTAATGATTATGTGATGAAGCCCATTAATAAAATTGAATTATTGGCTCGTATTCGCGTAGCTCTACGCTTAAAGCACGAAAGCGACTGGCATCGAGAACGTGACAATGTCATTCAGAATGAGCTTCATCTCGCAAAACAGGTGCAACGAAGCGTGTTAAGCCATCCGATTAATGATGAACAGATTCAGATTAGTGCAGCTTATCTGCCCACATTTGAGCTAGCTGGAGATATGTATTCCTGGATACCAATTGATGAGAATCGCTATGGAGTGATTCTATTAGATATGATGGGACATGGAATTGCAGCTTCTTTGGTATGTATGTATATTTCATCCGTTCTACGTGATACCATTACGAAAATTACGGACCCAGAGCAGGTCATCCGGGAATTAAACAGATACATGTATCAATTAAATAGCACGGAAAGATTCCTACAATATTATTTCACGGCTATCTATCTAGTGATCGATACCGATAAAAAGACCGTAGAATACGTCAATGCTGGGCATCCGAAAGGAATCATGCTCGTAGACGATATATCGGTGGATTATTTGGATAAAGGTAGTTCCGCAGTTGGTTTCTTTTCAGAAATTGAGGTACAAAAAACCGTTATCCCCTACAAGAAAAACATGCAAATGGTCTTGTACACGGACGGTCTACTAGAAGTGCTAGAGAATACCGTCGAGGATGGTACAGAGGTAATGAAAACAGAGCTTCTTAAACAGCCCCAAACACCAGTACAGCTGATCGAGAATATATTGCCTCCTGAAGCAAAGGAGCACCAGCATGATGATATGTGTCTGTTAATGATTCGTGCTAAATAATTTACCCTAAGCAAAGGAGTTCAAATCTTCTTGCTTGTACGATCAATCAAAAAACGGAAAGAAGCTTCACACAACGCTCGCTACTTTACTTGCCGTCAGCATGCTATCTGTTACACCCGTTTGGGCTGCGGAAACAACTACAACAACATCCTCTACTAAACAAGAGCAGGCTGCCCTACCTGAGACTATCAAGAAATCCCTTGAAAAGCTGTTTGAACCTCTCATGGCTAAAGCCACGAGAGGTTCAATTTGTCTCTATTTTATATCAATTGCCCAATTTCCATTCATTACAAATTGCGGGTATGATATTTGAATATTAGTAGTATTAAGTTTTTTATCGAACTCTAAAGTCATGATAGCTTTATTACCATTAAATTCAGCTGACATCTTTTTTATATCAGGACTATTAAGGTCAAATGACCTTATATCAATATTTTTATTTCCATCTGTATTTAATTCAAATTCTATCTGAGCAGAGGTTGGTGATACTCTTTTAACTTTTTTAACAACCGCTTTTTGAATCGTAAAATCAATTTCTTTGTTTAACGTCGCTTCTCCTTCCTTAGGAATACTAAGTGGAATAGAGGCGATAGTTTTGTCAAATGAGGCAACGAGGGCAGGCAATTTTAGTCTTAGATTTTTGTCTTGTGGGGCGCTTGTTTCAAATGTTGTTACTGGATGACCTTTTGAATTCTCTGGAATTTCAAGTTTATATTTCGTATCCATTTCATCAAACACATAGAGCTCCTCAGCTTGATTACTTGTGGAAAATAAAATCATACCGTCTTTACCCTGGTTTTCAACTGTAGATACTACTTTTGCTTCAATTGGTTTGCCTAAGCCTGCTAATTTCAAGTTCTTATCTTCAAATGATGTAATAAATTGAATGTTTGATTTTCCATTTTCATCAATAACTTTAGCACCAATATTTACACCTTTTATATTGCTTTCCCCAGCATTAGACGTATAAATCTTGCTGTTTAAATCTAGGCTTTTAGCCTTTTCTAAGGAGACATTATAGGAGTCTCTCCCAATTACAAGTTTAAAATCTTTAAAGGGTTTAATGTTATAATTGTTTTCTGTTTTATTCGTAAAGCTAAAATGGTATTTTTTACCTTCCTCAGAGTAACCGCCTGGATAATACACGGTACTAGCATCATTTTGCGGGATAATGTTTATCTCACCAAGCTCAGATAAACTTAGGTCTGTAGTTATTTCCATCTCTAGGTTTCCTTTTGAAACCATTATGTTTTCTATTGCAATCTCATTATTTAAAGCGTATCTTTCTTTTAAGTAATACGCATCTCCATCAACAATGGTTGAATATATTGGAGTTTTGTTAAAGAATGACTTTATTGTTTCAGAAATATCACTGGCATATGCAGTAGTTACACCTAGTAAACATACGCAAGCAGCAGCAGCAACATATGAATATCTTTTTCTACGTTTCCCTTTTTTATTATTGTTGGTAAGTTTTTGGTGGGCTTTTTTGTTTATAGCATCCATATCTATTTCCACTCCTTCTAATAATTTATCAATTTCTTTTTCAACCAAATCATCATCTATATTGTTTAACAATTCAAATATTTTCCTTTCGTTCACAATTCAATCCCTCCTTTATCATTCTTCTGCCCCTTAAAAGTCGATTATCTACAGCAGACCTTGATAAATTAAAAGCTTTTGCCAGATCGCTTATCTTTTCATCAAAAAAGTACCTTCTGAAAAATATTTTTTTGTCCACTTCATTAAAAGAATTAATTATTTCTATGACCTTCTCCTGATCTTGCCTTAAAAAAAACTCTTTTTCCAAGCTATAGTTATCTTTGATTTCAAACTCTTCAATATCAACAACATTTGTCACTGTTTTTCTACGTTTATACGTAAGTGCTTTATATTTTGTCTTAATCAAGAGCCATGTCCTAAAATTTCCTCTTTCCTGGTCAAACTCATCAATTTTAAGCCAGGCATCTAGAAAAACATCAGACACACATTCCTCAATATCTTCCTTACTACATGCCGGGAATAAAATTGTATGGGCTAGGAAATAAATTGTTTTTGTATACTTGCTTATCATATACTCATAAGCAAGTGTGTCTTTGTTTTTTATTCCTTCTACAAGCGCATGCTGCGAGTATTCCAAAATATTCACCCCCTTTATATATTACTACGCACCAAATATCACTTTTCTCTTAAAGGTAAATTCCAGATGAACGGGGAAAACAGGATGAGTGGATACGTATGGCTGGACTATAAAGTCTCTCCGTAAAATTCAGAGGAAACCGCATGTATCCATTACGATTAAAAAAATCCGTATTTCTGTGGCTTGTGCCTGTCGAGAAATCTTGACAGGCAAGCTAATAACACGAATCGTTGAGGTAGGAAAGGTTCCCCACGCGCCTGAAAATAGAGGGCGTTTATATGGAGTTACAAGTTTTATATCTTTTATTTTTACTTCCACTTACTCAAACTCATCCATTGCACTGTGGCAACTTACTAAATACATGTAGATATTCCCAAGAACATGTATAATCACCTAGATTGTAATATGAATTTATAATTGCCATTAAGGCGCCAGCCTTGAAGTTATCCTCCTCAGTATATTCCTCTACAACGTGCATACAAAGTTCTATCGCCTCTTCAAAAAGATTTAAATTGAATGCATGAACGCTCGTCAAAGAAATGGGATGAATCGAATTTTGATTGGGAAGGTGTTACGTAAATGAAAAAAATTTTTCTCTCGTTTGTATTGATTGGAATATTAAGTGGATGTACAGTTCCTACTCAAGGTGAGATACATCAGGGAGGGGCACAGTCTGAGGAAAAACAAACAGATAAATCTACCATTGAAAAACTTGTTATACAAAGAGGACATGACATTTTTGAGTTCACAAAACCCTCGCAAAATATGGGGATTTTAGTAAATGCTATGGATTTATTTCGCCTAACATATCGAAAAAGTGATGAGAATATAGTAGTGAAAAACGAACAAGAATTGGGATTCCTTCAAGAAAGACAAGAAGAAGGAACTAGTAAGAACGACTATACGTATATTAGACTTATACAGACTCCCTTTATTCCAGAAGAGGGGGTAAATACATTTCCTAGAAAAGATATTGTACTTTATATTGATCAACAGTATCCAAACGATGTTTTTGTTGGTGTACAAAACCCAAATAAACTGGATGAATGGGAGGTTTATATAGTGAAGAACTATGGTAACTGGCTAAAAAAAGAAATTGATTTATATTTATCCCTACACAAGGGACTTTAAAAAGGAAGCACCAAAGTGTGCTTCCTTCTTTTTTTATATATCACTTCGTCTACGTAGTGTATCAAGATAGTCTATTACGTCATCATAGTATTGATCGCCACCCCCATATCCAGCATCTGAAATGAATCGAATACATTTTTTTGAATTAGGTTGGTCTGTATTTTTCAGATAATCGATCAACTTAGAATAGCGTGCATTATTTTGAAAGAACTTCCCAAAGGATTCTGCATGAGTACTACGACCAATATAATAAGCCCAGCCTTTATCTCCTTTTCCATAATTTCCAGGAGGATTAGAACTACTTACATACTTCATATTTGACCAATTTTGGTTATCTCGTTGCAACTTTTTAGAAGCCCATTCTGACTCTCCTCCCCACATAGCAAGAATCACTTCAACTGGTAAACCATAACAATCATTGCTAGCGTCTTGAGCTACTCGTCTGAAAGCATCAACGAAAAAGCTTGCACTTTATCATTTGCATTTGTATTTGGATTCAAGTCAACATAAGTATCGCGCACACCGTCAACTTTAACTGATTCCGTTGGAATTGATTTCAATGCCATAAATAATCTCTCCTTTTAGCAAATTAGATAAGACGACTTTTTGACCGGTCATTGTCGCTTTCATCTACTAGGTAAAAAAAGGAGAGGTTTAGCACCCTCGTTACGAAATTTTTTGAAAAACCATGTCTGAAAATAAGCATTATGTATAAACGTTACCGCTCGAAGAAGAAAGGAGACTAGTTTATGAAACTTTTGGAAAAGAATAATCGTCAAAATGATTAGTAGCAATTAGGTATTAAGTGGGGGAGTTGCAATTACATGGTAAAAAAAATCGGAATAGTGCTATTTCTATTGATTGGCATCTATGTAATTAATCTTCAAATCGAAAAAAAGGAACTTGAGTTAAGACTGGAGAGTCTTGCAGGGCATAATTTATTTCTTCTATTAACTACTTACGATGGAATACAAGATTTGCTTCATTCAGATAAGAAAAGCACTGACATTATTATTAATGTTAAAAAGAAGCATGAAAGTATAAAAGAGTTCTCATCAACTATTGACACTGCTATAGGTCGTGGGGACTTAACAACAATCTATTTTAAGTTTAATGAGATTTTTTCACATCTTGAAAATATTAATACTTCAGTTGATAAGAATAAAATAAAGGAGTTAATTGAAATCAAGGGTCTAATACAAGAACTAGAAACGATCATTTATGAAACTTATTATGATAAAACCGATACTGAAGGTGGTAAAGCTGAATTGTACATAAAAGGTTTTGACAAGATCGATGCATATATTGAAAAAATAACTAAATTTAATAAGGAATTCACCCTAAAAAATTAAACTCCGGTTGAGCCGCGCTCTTACAAAAAAGAACTTGATCTCCTCTAGCTCCATTTTTCTGCTAGGCTCGCTTTTTGGCAAATTGAGCAAAAAGCTCCTGGTTTGTTGGGCGCAGTTCGCGCTATTTTTTATGTAAAAACCGAGCGTAAACCAACCATTAAATAGTATATAAGAGCTGATTCCCTGCAAGACAAAAGGACGGCTCCCTAGTAAACAGTAGGGAGCCGTCCTTTTCATTGTCCTTAAAGTGATCTCCAACATTTCGGAAATTTTGTACACTAAGAGACTTTCAACAAGAAAATATCATTTTTTGTACTTGCAGCCTTTGAATGTTGAATGAACCTTTTGTGGCAATCTTCAAAGCCTCTTTTTGTGTTTTTCCGCTAGACTGCTGTTCGTCCGTAATGATCCGGATGAGTCAGACTATAGATATCAATATCCAGCGTAGATGTAGCCTTTCTTGAAGCTTGCCGACTAGCTTTCTTTTTCACCGAAGGTATGCTTTACCCTAGGAAAGGGAGACTGTAACAATAAAATGTTTACAGTTACAGTTTTTGGTATATTCTTACTCCTTCAATCTCCTGATAATGCCCCATATCTTTTACAAAAGCGAGAGACTCTTTACTTCCTAATCCAAAGAAGCCATTAGTAGATAAGCTCCCATCAAATAGTTGAAAGACACGGCTCTGCAAATCAGTATTAAAGTATATCAAGACATTCCGACATATCACCACATGAAACTCATTAAAAGAACAATCTGTTACTAAATTATGTTGGGCAAAGGTAACATTTTTTAAGATGGATTGGTTTAATATTGCAAACTCCGAATCAGTCGAATAATATTCACTAAAAGCTTTTTTGCCACCTGCTTGTATATAATTCCTAGTATAATTCTGCATTTTCTTTAAAGAAAAGGTGCCCTTTTCCGCTCGTTTCAAAACTTCCTCATTCATATCTGTAGCATAAATTTTAGTCTTATGACTTATATTCTCTTCTTCTATGAGGATAGCCATGGAATATGCTTCTTCTCCTGTTGAACAGCCTGCATGCCAAATCCTAATTTCAGGAAGCTGGCGAAGAGCAGGAATAACCTTTTTACGAAAAGCGTAGAAAAAGCTAGGATCTCGAAACATTTCTGTTACGTTGATCGAAAAATCATGTAGCAATTTATCTACATATTTAGGATCATGAAGCACTTTTTCCAAAAGGGCTGTAATAGTAGGAATCCTGTCTTGCAACATGCGATTCCATATACGCCTTCGAATGGATGATCTGACATAATCACGGTAATCAAACCCATACATCCGATATATCCCTTCCAACAGAAGATCAATTTCAATACTTTCTCGTTCGTCCATCTGATAATCACTTTGCTCGGTCAAAGAAGTCATCAATCTATATCCCCCATCTGTTTAATACACCTACTTCACCAGCCAGACACGCATAACTGATAGAAGTTGGCTCATCTTTAACGGCTTACTGATGTAATCGGAAGCTCCAGCCTTCAGGCATTTTTCTCGATCATATTTCATAGCTTTTGCCGTCAAAGCAATGATGGGGACATTTTCCATGTCAGTTTTTTGGCGAATAGCCTGCATTGCTTCATATCCATCCATCTCTGGCATCATAATATCCATGAGTATGATATCCATCTCTGGATCATTTTCTAGAACTTCAAGGCACTCTCTTCCGTTACTCGCTGTGACGACTTCAAATCCTTCACGTTCAAGAATGGTCGTTAGCGCAAAGACATTCCGGTTGTCATCATCGACAACCAGTACACGTTTGCCTGTAAACAAGCTTGATACTGGCTGGACAACCTTATTCGTTTGTTGAGCAACCAATTGGGTTTGATCTATAGTTACTTGACTTTGCTGCATAGACAGTTCCATTTGCCAGTCAGATGCAGGAGATTGTGAGCTCTCTTCATTGACCTCCCCCATATAGGCTACCGCAGCTTCCGCACGAACAGTAACCAGCTCCTGTGTCATGCCCTCCTGCATATTGGGGATATACAAGGTAAAGGTACTACCGCAACCCTCTTCACTTTCCAAGGTAATACAACCGCCCAATAGACGGGCAAATTCCCGGCAAATTGATAATCCTAAACCTGTCCCTCCATACTTTCTGCTGATTGCTCCATCTGCTTGATGGAAGGCTTCAAAGATGTGTTCTCTCTTGTCCTCTGCTATGCCAATACCTGTATCCGTTACGGAAATCTCTAAATAGTAATCTGCATAAGCCTCCCCCGGCATTATGATATTTACAAGCAAGGAGTCTGCCTTTTTTATTTGTAAAGTTACTGAACCTTCTTTGGTAAATTTAAAGGCATTGGATAGTAGATTCCGCAAGATTTGATGAAGTCGTTGTTCATCGGTGTACATAATATCAGGTGCATCAGGATGTACTTCAACATGGAAGTCAATATTTTTCTGGGCCGCAATGTGAGAGAAGTGACTTTCCATAAACATCGGCAATTCACTGATGTTTACCTCTTCAAAAATGACTTCCAGTTTACCAGCCTCTACTTTAGAAAGATCTAAAATATCATTAATCAAGCTGAGTAAGTCAGAACCAGAGAAGTTAATAACACGAGCATATTCTTGCTCTTCTGAGGTAAGAGTCTCATTAAGATTCTCAGAGAGCATTTCAGAGAGGATTAGAATGCTATTAAGTGGCGTACGCAATTCATGTGACATATTAGCTAGGAATTCAGATTTGTATTGAGAGCTCTTCAATAGGGCTTCTGTCTGTCCCTCTAGCTCTATCTTTGTTTGCTCTAGCTCTCGTGCCTTCTCTTCTGCATATTGCTTTTGCTCTTCTATTCTTTCATTGATGCTAGTAAGCTCCTCTGTTTGCATCTGCAATTCTTCAGACTGCGTCTGCAGCTCTTCGGATTGTGCTTGCAACTCTTCTGTCATCGCTTGTGATTCACGCAATAAGCGCTCTACCTCTAAACGATCGAAAATCCGATTTACAGTGGTTCCCAGATGACTTGTGACGTCTTCCATCAGTTGCTTATGTAAGTCAGAAAACGTCTCTAATGTAGCCATTTCAATCACAGCAACCGTTTCATTTTCAAAAGTAACCGGAACAATCAAAATTTGTTTTGGAACAGCTTCTCCTAAAGCAGACGTAATTTTGATGTACTGATCAGGTATATCTTTTAATGAGACCGTTCTCTTCTCCTGCGCACATTGACCTACTAGCCCCTCACCTAGACGGAAACTAGTAATTCCAACGTCTTCACTACTTGTTGCAAAAGTAGCAATTTTTTTAAATTCCTTGCTTTTCCCTTTTCCAGATGCTAAATAAAAGGCACCATAGGAAGCCTCTATGATCCAGGCTAGCTTAGAAATAAATTCTTGTCCTAATGAATCAAAATCTTGCATTCCTTGCGTTAAATTAGCCATATTAGCTTGTTGGGTTTTTACCCAGCTTTGCTCAGTTATTCTCGTATTAAATTCTTTTACCTTAATCGTATGATCTTCCAGAGATGATGCCATCTCGTTAAATGATTCACAAATGTTCCCTATTTCATCTTTTGTTAAAACTGGTATGCGAGGCAGATTTTCAGCTTGTTTAAAGTCAATTCCAGAAATCGTATTGGAAATATGACCAAGACTGCGTGAAGTACTGCGTATAGCCCAACTTGCAGTTCCAATTCCTAATACTAAACAGAATATGACGCTCGAAACGATTATTAACAGCATGTTATAGTAGGTTTGTACGGATTCATCAGCTGCTTCATCCATTAATTCTTGTTGGCGATTCTTAAATTCTTCTGTTTTCTCCATAACATTTTTACGCGTCTCTTCTTTTCCACCTACATACATTCCTCTGGCCATTTCCTTGTTACCCTCTTTAACATAGGCCACAATCTGCTTTTGATAGGTGAGATAGTCGGTATAGTGGGTTTTGATTTGTGCTAATAATTGTTGTCCAGACTCTGTATTCATTCTAATACCGATTACATTCATGAGAGAGTTAGCATCTAAAATTTCTTGATTCATTTTTTCAATTTTTCGGTTTATTAATTGTATATTATTCTCTGCGATGATATAGCTAAGCTCTTGATCCACATGGAAAAATTTGGACTGCAATTCATTGACTAGCTTGATTTTCACTGCACGATCATTAGCAATCTCTTCGACGTTATCTTTAATACTATTAATCATAAAGATAACCAGAGAGGCTAGGATAAGTAATAAGAACAAAATGAAGCCATAACCAAGCATTTGTTTTTTACGAAAAGTCATGTCTCTCCCATCCCATACTCATTTTCTATCATCCTCTTTTACGTAAAAATATGAAATTCCCTCTTATTTACCCTAAATAAATTAGCTTGAATCAGCTTACGTCGTGGCTATCGTCAGTAGCATTGTTGTCCCTCCCAACTCACAAAAAAGGCACTCCATTGCCTCTGCCTGGTATGCTAGCAGTAAACAAAAAAGTGCCTTCTTTTTCTACATCAATTGGGTTACTTTACGTTAAGTTTTGCAGTAATTGATTTAATTCCTTCGTACTTATCTCACGCCACTCACCCTTTTTTATCCCCTCCAAATGAATGTTCATAATACGAATACGTTGCAAACGCTGAACACTGTAGCCAAACGCCTGACACATTCGGCGAATTTGTCGATTCAATCCTTGGGTTAAAATGATCCGAAATGATCGTTCGTTAATACGCTTCACTTGGCAAGGTTTAGTCATGGTACCAAGAATATGTACCCCACTAGCCATTCCTTTTAGAAAAGCATCCGTAATCGGTTTGTCGACCGTCACAATATACTCTTTATCATGGTTGTTCTCCGCTCGCAAGATCCTGTTCACTATATCCCCGTCATTGGTTAACAGGATCAGTCCCTCGGAGTCTTTATCTAATCGGCCAATGGGGAAAATTCGCTCTGGATGATTGACGAAATCAATAATATTTCCTTTTATATGCCGCTCTGTTGTGCAAGTAATGCCGACAGGTTTATGCAAAGCAATATAGACAGACGCCTTCTTCGTCCCTAGAGCTTTCCCGTCGATGTTCACGTCATCTCCACGATCCGCTTGGCTCCCTAGCTCTGCCACCACTCCATTAATCGTGACTCGCCCGGCTTCAATCAGCTTGTCTGCTTCTCGGCGAGAACAGTAGCCCGTTTCACTGATAAACTTATTAATTCTCATGTATCGTATCCTTCTTCCATAGCAGATATTTCAGCCTAGGAATCTCTGGCTCAAAATGATCTAAGGCATCATTAATTATACATGATTTATGATCTATCTGGCTCTGTCGTTTTTTCTTTGGATAAAAACCATCCACCTACGGCAATCCCAATTAGCACCACGTAGAACGTAATTTTCCAAGCTGTCATGGTTGCGAAGCTCTCCGGTAAAAAAGCAACATTCGGATGCGAGAACGTATATACCAGCAATTTAATACCAACCCATCCTACAATTAAAAAAGCGGCTATTTCCAATCCAGGTCGCTGTTTTAATAACGCAACAAAATAATTGGCAGCAAATCTCATGATGATCAGCCCCATAAATCCTCCTGTAAAGATAACTAGGAATTGCCCTCCATCCATACCTCCAATTTTAGGCAGGTTGGTAGTAGGCAATGAAACAGCAAGCGCCAAAGCAGCCAAAATAGAGTCTACTGCAAAGGCAAGATCGGCCAGCTCTACTTTTGCTACAGTACCCCAAAAACTGCCGACTCCCTTTTTTTTATCCGTCTGCCCTTTATCTTTGGGCTTACAATATTTTTTACGAAAAATGTGATTGATAGAGATAAACAAGAGATAGACAGCACCCAACGCTTGCACTTGCCACACATCAACCAAGAAGGAAATGATAAACAACGAGACAAAGCGAAAGACAAATGCCCCTGTTAGTCCATAAAACAAAGCTTTTTTACGCTGTTCCTCAGGTAAATCCTTTACCATAATTGCTAAAACGAGTGCATTATCTGCGGCTAGAATTCCTTCCAGAGCAATTAGAATCAACAGCACCCATCCATACTCCATTAGTAGCGATACATCCATCTAGTTAACCTCCCTTATTTTTATCTAAAAAAGACCTTTACTAAGCTGGACCAACGTCTTCCATAAAAAATAGGCGTTGGCTCAACTTAGTAAAGGTCTTGCTAACAACCTGTATGGTTGCCAATAAAGCCGGAGAAGAACTTTTCCCGTATTGACGACTTTATTGCAAGAGCTACTCCCCTTTAGAATGTAAGCAAGCGGATAATGGATTTTTCTACATAAAATTTACGTAATACTATTTACGTGGTTGACCAAGGAAAGTTTCATAGCCTGTTGATATTATGTGCTAAGATGATTCAGCTCAATCAAAATAGGTTTGAACCCACCCATAGAGAAAAAAGGAACCATATCTGTACGCAAAAGTGTACAGTATGATTCCTTCTTGCTTTTCAATGATTCCATTTGTGTTAGTTCGCTTGTTTGCCTCGATGCACCATGAAATAATAGCACAAAAGTGCACCCACATCTGCTGCTGCTATTACTACACCCATTGGTACAGCCGTTCCATCTCCACCTATACCTACTAGTGGAGCAAGAAGCGCACCGAAGATTAAAGACAAAACACCTAACAAAGCTGAGGCACTTCCTGCTGCTTTCCCTTGACTTTGCATCGCTAGAGAAAACCCTGCTGTACTGACAATCCCTACACAAGATACGATTACAAATAAAGGAAGCAAGATAGCAAATAATCCGCCACCCAGCAAGGTAACAATCAGTAAACTAACGCCACCGATTGTTGCTAAAATTAAACCACTGATCATCAGCTTACTCTCACTTATTTTACCAGCTAATCTCCCGGTAACTTGACTAGCAAGTATGATTCCCACACCATTGATAGCAAAAAACACACTAAACATTTGTGCTGATACACCGAACATATTTTGCAAAACAAACGGAGAGCCGGATATATAAGCAAACATGGCAGCTATTACTAGCCCTTGTGATAGAGCGTAGCCCATGAACATTTTATCTGCTAATAGGCCTTTAAATGTAATCAAAGTACTTTTTAGTCCGCCCTTGGATCGGCGCTCGACAGGTAATGACTCAGGTAATCCAAACAGAACAACCAGTAGCATGATAATACCTATAGCTCCTAATACTACAAATACGCCTTCCCACGGGGTAAAGCGTAAGAGCTGACTTCCAAAAATCGGAGCAGCAATAGGAGCAACTCCATTAACTAGCATTAAAAGAGCAAAAAATTTAGTTAATTCTGGTCCTACATAAATATCCCTTACCATCGCGCGTGAAATAACGATTCCAGCTGAACCAGCCGCGCCTTGAATAAAACGGAGAGCCACTAAAGCCCATATAGAAGTAGAAAATACACACAGCAGAGAAGCGATTGCATAAATCACTAGCCCTATCATTAGCGGTTTACGACGTCCCTGAATGTCACTTAATGGTCCTGCAAACAACTGACCTAACGACAAACCTAACAGACAAGCAGTCAAACTAAGCTGCACAGATGAAGCAGTCGTTTGAAAATCCTTAGTCATTGCAGGCAAAGCAGGCAGATACATATCGAGCGATAGCGGTCCAAATGCAGACAAAGCACCTAACACAACCGCTAACCATAAGCGATTTGATTTTGCAGCAGCTACTGGAGCTGCTTGCTGTAAAGAAGAATTCATAAGATGTTACTTTCCTTTCTTAAAACGAGTAGGTAAGATTACAATTGTAACGATTATAGTTACACCCCAAAACATCTGTCAAGCTTTTAACTGGAAAGTCCCGGATTAGATTCTGTCTCCTTTTCCAGAGGGAACTGCTCACCCGAAGCCTGTAACAAAAGACGTAAAGAACACATAATTCCCACAGCACTCAGCATCAACAATCCAATAAGGACAATATGTCCGAATACCGCTCCTGTTTTATCAGTAATAACGGTAAATACTCCGATTAAAATCAGACGCATAAGCATTCCAACTGAGCTGAAAAAACTCATGACTCGACCCATTAGCTCTTTAGGAATGAGCTTCATATAGAGTGATTGTCTAATTAATCGGGTGGAGGCATTGGCCCAGCCAACGATAATATACATGGCAACATAGATCCATCCTACGGAGAAGATGATCATCCCCGCTAAACCAAGAGAAAATATCAGAATGTTGCCAATCATAGAGGTGTACTCACCCAGTCTTTTCATCACATGATAGATATAAATACCTGCTACTATGGCTCCAATGGCATAAGCCACTTCCCCTAACGAATAAATAAGAACATCTTCCTTTAATGTCTGTGCTACAAAGACAGGTCCAAGAAAGTTAGTTGCCATCACTGCTACAAACGGCATCATCACGGCAATCCCGAACAAGAAAAAGCCACGCTTTTCTCGAACAAAGTCCCAGCTTTGCATAAATTGTTCCACCCAGGAGTTATTTATATTCTGCTTTACTTCCTTCTCCAACGTAAAGGTATAAGAAATACTGTGCACCATCAAAAAGGCAAATAGATAGGTTAATGCATTAAAAAATAGCACATATTGCAAACCTATGTGACTCAGAAGAAATCCTGCTACACCACCCGCCAACACGGCAGACGTCTGACTCTCAATTTCAAGTAAACTATTGATATCGTTATAGTTCTTGGATTCAAACTGCTCCTGTACCAAAGCTGTTAGAGCAGGATAATGTACTTGAAAAATAAGCGTGGTCACCATGTAAATAACGATAAGAGAACTGTTCGCGTATTCGCCGAAATAGCCCCAAATTGCTAGTAAAAATAATACCAAAAAGCCTAATAAATTTTCCGCAAGCAATATTTTTTTACGTGAGAACCGATCAATTAAAGTACCCAGATACGGCCCTAACATGAGCATGATTAAGCCCGAAAAAAACATAGTAGAGCCTAGTAAGGTAGCGGTTCCAGTTGTCTGTACCATATACCAAGCAATCCCGATCATGGTCATGCCTTGCCCAAAGCCAGAGAATAAGTTTCCGAAGAACAGCATACGGAAATTCCGATTCGCAAACACCTCGCCCATCGCAACACCCACCCATACCTTTTAGTACTTCCTATCCTACTTTATATTGTATACTTTGTAAATAATTATGTTTATTATATTATGAACTTTTGTTTCCCACCCGTCCAGCATATAAAAGGCTGTTCAGCAATAATACTGAACAGCCTTTTACTTCCTATGTTATCTGGTTCTCGTTCTTTTTTGAGCCGATGAGGATCTGCTCGTACCAGACGGTCGGTTTGGTTTTGCTCCTGATTTCGTTGTAGGCTTCGTTCCCGGTCTTGCTCCCGGTTTAACTCCCGACTTTGTTTCTTGACGTGAACCAGGTCTTGATCCGGGTTTTGTTGTAGGTTTTGCCCCTTGCTTTACTCCAGATTTTTGTCCCGGTCTCGTTTGCCCAGTTTTTGCGTTGCCTGATCTTGTTGCTGATCTCGGTTCCGATCTAGATCCAGCTCTTGATCCTGTTGACTTCTGGCGATTGCCGTCACGCCCTTTTGACTGGCGCCCATTATGTGATCGTCCAGTCTGTCTTTCCTTGTTGTATCCCACTTCTTCCTCATGATCAATCTCATGAGAATGAGAACCACTATATGTCTCTTTTTTCAACGACTGCCCAATACCCTTTTCGATCATATCTAAGAACATACGGTCTTTAGGAGAAACGAACGTGATCGCTACCCCTGTGCCACCAGCTCGACCTGTTCTACCGATACGGTGTATATAGCTCTCTACATCATGAGGAATGTCATAGTTAAACACATGCGTGACCCCTTCAACATCTAAGCCCCGTGCTGCGACATCCGTTGCCACCAAAAATTGCAGGCTGGCTTCCCGAAAACGCTTCATTACTTGTTCGCGTTTGGACTGTGATAAATCGCCATGAAGCTCGTCTGTTGCATATCCGAATCCTCGCAAGGCTTCGTTTAAAGTAGTAGCTCTCCGTTTCGTCCGACAGAAGATAACAGCCAAGAAAGGTCGGCATTCATCAATGACCTCACGCAAGGCGGCTTGTTTAGCCCGATCGGTCGTCTCAATTACTCGTTGCTCGATGTTGGTTACCGTGACCTTTTCACTCTTTACCTGAATAGTGACAGGCTGGCGCATGAAGCCTTTTGCTAGACTTTGGATTTGTTTTGGCATGGTCGCCGAGAATAGTAGCGTCTGTCTCGTCGGTGACGTTGCCCGGATAATTTCCTCTACTTCAGGTAAGAAGCCAAGGTGCAACATCTGATCAGCTTCATCAAGAACGAGCTGAGATACTTGGGAAAGCTGAATTGTGCCTCGTCGCATATGATCAAGCAATCGACCTGGAGTGGCAATAACGATTTGTCTACTACCTTTTAGCTTCTTCAGTTGTCGCTCAACATCTTGACCGCCATAGATCGCTAGCACCTGTACGCCAGGTTGTGTGAAAATGAGCTTGTTCACCTCGGCAGTAATTTGTAGCGCTAATTCCCGTGTCGGCGTAACAATTAAGGCTTGTACATCTGGGTTTTCCGGGTCAACCATCTGCAAAATAGGCAGAATAAATGCCAACGTTTTACCCGTACCTGTTTGTGCTTGTGCGATGACATCTACACCCGTCAAAACCACAGGAATTCCTTTCTCCTGAATAGTTGTGGGTGTGTGTAATCCGTTCTGTTGTAGTGCTTTTTCTAATGAAGCCTGAATTCCTAATGTATGAAACTTTGGCAAAACCGCCACCTCTTCCTGTTACCAATAACAAAACTTTTGCCTATCTTTTTTTGCACACAGCAATTCCAATAAAATAGCGAACCCCGTCACGTGGTTTTTCAAACGTTAATCCACGCTGATAATAAATCTCCACTTCGGAAAAGCGAACAAATAACTGTTCAAATTCCTCAGGAGTAAGCTGGTGAACATGAAAGGGTTCACTGGTTGGCATTCCTCTTCCTCTCCCAAACGGACTAGAAAGAACCAACGTACCTCCAGGCTTTAGCATATTATATATATTTTCCATAAACATCTGATCATCTGCCACATGTTCAATTGTCTCAAAGCTCAGAATCGTATCAAACAGACCCAATTTTTCTGGAAGTGCCTGATCGCATGCATCATGTTGTAAGTATGTAACCTTTTGATGATTGTACTCACGATTTGCATAAGACAAGGTCTCCTTATCCGAATCTACACCGATCATCTCCGTTACTTCCCGCTTTCGCTCCTTCACAACCATGTGACACCCATAACCGGTACCACAGGCAATATCCAGTACTCTACCATGACAATACGGAGTAGAAAAATAATACCTTGCCAAATGCTCCAACAGCATTCCATTCATCGGCTTGAGTAATTTTGGAATAATACGTTCTCCTGTCCATTCTAGCAAAACACGATCACCTTCTATATCCGATTCTTGTATCTTCTTATTATACAGATGCCATGACAATAAAAAAAACTGTCGCCCGGATTATTATCATCGCGAACGACAGGTATGATTGTTAATGAAAAGATATCTAATAAAATGGTTTATTTAAGTTCACTGATAAACCATGCAATACTGCTCTAGCTTACTTTCAGGCAAGGGAATTACTTCAATTGTGGTGAATTGGTAACGCTCATATAAAGCAATATTACCAGGATTTTGTGTTTCCAATGTACATACGATGCTTCGCTGATAAGTTCCACCCCATATGAATAGTTTGTAAGCTGTCAAATTTTTCATTAGCTTATCCTTCAATGGTACAGCTTGAGCTAAAATGTCGTCAAATGGACGTAAGGAGAGTACGCTAAGGCGTTGTTTCTATTCTTCCGGGAAAGCATAAAAGGAAATGTTACAAAAATTTTTTCAATTTGATTTTTGGAAGTGAATCAACGAAATGCCCCATTTCCCAAAAGTAACCAAAAAATCATTTGTACTTTTTTTCACATAACAAAATTGACAAAAATGACATGAAATTGATAAAATTCGTGGCGAATTTGTGATATTTTTAACATCTAATGTGTAATAGCGCCATCTCTACCACAATCAGGTGCTTGCCATTTAGATAAGAAAGCATAAAATGAAGATGGGCAGTAAGCGCTTTTACTTTTTCGAGGTAGATGGGAACATATCAAAATTATTTTTGTATGCTCATACAGGGGTTATCTAACATATGCCAACATTGTTAGAAGCTCCAAGTTAGGTATTTTGCTCAAATGTATTCACGAAAAAACCGTATTGAATTAACTTAAAAATGATTCTATACTGTTATTTTTAACATTTGCGCAATATTCCAATATAGTTTATTGCATGAGGCTTTCTTGTTTTCAATCACCACTGATTTCACACCCTAGGAGGTCAACCATGATTCATTTCATACCGAAAAAACCACAACTTATTCTACATGGAGTATCCCTCACTTGTAGTAATCCTCCCTTACGTTTAAGGCGTTCAGCTCAACATTCCGTATAAATGAAGTCTATCGATACTACTAGAAAACATATTTTTACGAGTTTTCATAGTGAAAGTAATCACATAGAACATTGGTAAACGACTTTTACCTAGGGCAGAAATCCTCCCGTCTTCCTTCGACTAATACACATCTCAGAGAAAGGGGTCACTTATGAGACACAAAGGGTCGTTACTTTTCATGTTTTTTTGTCTTACTCTTTTATTATCCGGTTGTGAGCCATTAATGGTACTTGATCCAAAAGGACCTGTTGCCAAAATTCAATCGGACACCATTATTTTTTCCATGTGGGTTATGGCTGCTGTTTTGCTTGTTGTTTATGTTTTGTTTGTTTACATGTTAGTTAAATATCGCGCTACCAAAGCCAACGAGGGCTATGAGCCTCCTCACGAAGAAGGTAGTAAACTACTGGAAATTACCTGGACAGCTATCCCGATCATCATTGTAGTGATTCTGTCGGTTATTACTGTAAAAACATTGGATCAAGTGGAAACAAAGCCAGCAGGGTATGATGATCAAAATCCAATCGTCATTTACGCATCCTCTTCTAACTGGAAATGGCATTTTAGTTATCCAGAGGAAAACATTGAGACGGTTAACTACCTCAATATCCCTACAAACCGTCCAATTGAATTCCGCCTGTATTCATACGGACCAATCACAAGCTTCTGGATTCCACAGCTTGGTGGTCAAAAATACGCAATGTCCGACATGGTTACCAAATTACACTTTGCAGCTGACCATCCGGGTTCTTTTATGGGGAAAAACTCTAACTTCTCCGGTAAAGGCTTTGCACATATGGAGTTTGAAGTACTAGCTATGTCTCCGGCTGATTACTCCAAATGGGTAGATGAAGTAAAGCAAACGGCTCCTGCATTGACAGAGCCTGAGTTTGATAGCTTGCTTGATATGGAACATGTAGGAAGAAAGACGTATGCTTCCACACACTTAACATTTAGACCAGCGCCCGAGGGTGCCCATGGTGGACATAATCATGGAGGCGGAACTACAACTGAATCGGAACCAGACTCTTCTTCTGAGCATTCCGGGCATTCTGATTCTTCTTCCGAGCACTCCGAGCATTCCGAAATGAATCACGACCAGCATAAGAAATAACTAGCTCAGAAAGGAGTCAAATCGGTATGAAATGGACGAATTCTTCGTTACGGGTGAACCGATGATCTATGGCGCCATGGCAAGTATTGTTCTTGCTACGTTCGCTATCCTCGGTGGTTTAACCTACTTTAAAAAATGGGGCTACTTGTGGAGAGAATGGCTCACTACAGTTGACCATAAAAAAATCGGTGTTATGTACATCATTTCTGCTCTAATCATGCTATTCCGTGGTGGCGTAGATGCCGTCATGATGCGTGTTCAGCTGTCTGCACCTGATATGGAATTTCTAGATTCACAACATTATAATGAGGTTTTTACAACACATGGAGTTATCATGATTCTATTTATGGCGATGCCGTTTATCATCGGACTCATGAACGTTGTTATTCCTCTACAAATCGGTGCTAGAGACGTAGCATTCCCACGTCTTAACGCGGTTAGCTTCTGGCTGTTTTTTGCAGGTGCGATGCTATTTAACATCTCCTTTGTTATTGGGGGATCGCCTGACGCTGGTTGGACTGCTTACTTCCCACTAGCAAGTAAAGAATTCAGTCCTACAGTAGGTAACAACTACTACTCTATTGCCTTACAAATCGCAGGTATTGGTACACTGATGACCGGTGTTAACTTTACTGCTACCATTTTAAAAATGCGTGCTCCTCGCATGAAAATGATGGACATGCCTATGTTTACTTGGTCTGTTCTAATCACTTGCGTTATCATCATGTTTGCTTTCCCTGTTTTAACAGTAGCGTTGGCACTAATGATGTTTGATCGTCTATTTGATAGTCAGTTCTTTACAATGGCTAATGGCGGTATGGATATGCTATGGGCCAACCTGTTCTGGATTTGGGGTCATCCTGAGGTATATATCGTTGTACTACCTGCGTTCGGTATTTATAGTGATATCATCTCTACCTTCTCAAGAAAGAACTTGTATGGTT
Source organism: Brevibacillus laterosporus (assembly GCA_007833815.1). Classification (NCBI taxonomy): domain Bacteria; kingdom Bacillati; phylum Bacillota; class Bacilli; order Caryophanales; family Paenibacillaceae; genus Brevibacillus; species Brevibacillus laterosporus. The sequence continues at coordinate 812,633 of CP033464.1, forward strand.
ACACGTCCATGATTATCAGTATGGTAGCCATTTCCCTACTCTCTTTCGTCGTATGGGCTCACCATTTCTATACAATGGGTCACGGTAGCGCAGTGAATGGGTTCTTCTCCATCACAACCATGGCCATAGCAGTCCCCACAGGGGTAAAAATGTTTAACTGGCTCTTTACACTGCGTAAGGGACGAATTCAATTTACAACACCGATGCTCTATTCACTAGCCTTTATCCCGATCTTTACTATTGGTGGGGTAACAGGTGTCATGCTTGCTATGGCTAGTGCCGATTACCAATACCACAACACAATGTTCTTAGTAGCTCACTTCCACTATGTGTTGATTCCGGGTACGGTATTTGCGGTTATTGCTGGTATGTACTACTGGTTCCCGAAAGTCTTTGGTTTTAAACTGAATGAACGTTTAGGTAAAATCAGTTTCTGGGTCATTGCTATTTCCTTTAACGTGACATTCTTACCTCTATTCTTCCTAGGTTTGAATGGAATGACACGACGTATGTACACATATTCAGCAGGAACTGGATTTGGTCCACTAAATATGATCGCTACCATCGGGTCTATTGGACTAACCATTGGCTTTGTCTTATTGGTGTACAACATCTATTGGAGCTGCCGTTACAGTCCTCGCGAATTAAACGGAGATCCTTGGGGTGGTCGTACGCTGGAATGGAGCACGCACAGTCCTGTACCTGAGTACAACTTTGCTGTGATGCCTAATCACACAGGTCGTGACTCTTTCTGGTTTGCGAAACAGAATAATCTACCGATGTTTACGGATAAAATTGAAGAGATTCATATGCCAAATAACAGCGGCCAACCGTTTATTCTTGGTGTAATCTTCTTCTTCTTAGGATTCTTCCTTGTATTTAGCTGGTGGACTCCTGCGATTATCACCGGAATTCTCGTGATAATCATGCTAGCTGTTCGCTCGTTTGAACGAGATCATGGCAGACACATTCCCGTTAAGGAAATCATCGAGACTGAAGAGAGATTGCGGGGTGATCGTGTATGAAAATAGATAATTCCCTTCCGCTTGAATACAGTACGGAAGAAAACCGATTAAAGATTTTTGGATTCTGGTTGTTCTTAGGCGCCGAGATCGTATTGTTCTCTACACTATTTGCCGTATATCTTACCTTATGGCAGCGTACTGGACACGGCCCTACTGCCTCCCATATTTTTGAACTGAGTGGCGTTATGATCGAGACGGTTCTCCTGTTAACCAGTAGTTTCGTTTGCGGATTAGCTATTCACAGCATGCGTCTTGGTTTGAAAAAGCCTACATTAGTCTTTTTGGCTATTACCCTTTTATTAGGATTAGGCTTCCTAGGCGTTGAGATTTACGAGTTTTTCACTTACGTTCATGAAGGTGCTACTTTGCAAACCAGTGCTTTCCTATCTAGCTTGTTTGTTCTGTTAGGCACTCACGGTGCGCACGTTAGCTTTGGTCTTTTGTGGGGAATTGGGATCATCATGCAGATTAAGCGTGAAGGTCTAAATGGGACTACAGCAAACAAGTCATTCATCTTCTCCCTATACTGGCACTTCCTTGACGTTGTCTGGATCTTTATTTTCAGCTTTGTCTACTTGAAAGGATTGATGTAACATGAAACAGCTATTCCCGATTCGTCACGTCATGGGATATATCTTTTCCCTCGTCCTTTCACTGGTTGCCCTATCCGTCGTCTTTTGGAACATGTCACCAGTAGTAGGAATGGTCATTTTGTCGGTCTGTGCGATTATTCAAGCGTCCTTGCAGTTGTTCGTCTTCATGCATATTAATGAAGAAAATTCAACAGCAAACTCGCTATATATCAATGTTGGGTACGCCCTATTTGTAGGCTTGGTCACCATTTTCGGTACCTTGTTTACAATGATTTGGGGATATTAATTCCTATCCTTCCTTGAAAACGAATAGTTGCTAGTTTACGTAGTCAGTGTGCAGAAATAACCGATTATTTACACGCATGTATGTACCAGTAGATATGGTTAAAGAATCCTTGACTTCTACGAAATAAATAGAGCTAAACCATTTTACAAATGCCTCTCTATAGAAACAGCACCCTGTAGACACTAATAATCTACGGGGTGTTGTTTTGCTTTTATTGATCTATTTATCCCCACAGGATAGGTTTACCTATGATAACTTATCTACATTTCCTTAAAATAAGGTTGTTCCTTTATATTTTTTTTGTATAATGAAGACTGTTATTTAGCCTCAAGTAATACGATATGTTAGCGAAAAGGATGAACATAATGAATATACAGCCACTATTTTTACAACCTGTTTTTCAAGAACGCATTTGGGGTGGAACAGCCTTGCGTGATCGCTTTCCATACGATATTCCTTCTGATAAAACCGGTGAATGCTGGGCAATTTCTGCCCATCCAAACGGTATGTGCGTCGTTCTAAACGGAGCTCATAAAGGTAAAACGCTAGCAGACCTCTGGGAAAACAATCGAGAATTGTTCGGTCATCATCAAAGTGAAAAATTCCCACTGTTGACCAAAATTTTAGATGCCAATGATGATCTATCTGTACAGGTACACCCTAACGATGAATATGCTCACGAACATGAAAACGGTGAGTATGGAAAAACAGAATGCTGGTATATCATCGATTGTGACGAAGATGCTGAGTTAGTATTTGGTCATAATGCGCAAACAAAAGAAGAAGTAGAAGAGATGATCATGGGGGGAAGATGGTCTGCGTTTTTACGCAAAGTGAAAATCAAGCCAGGTGACTTCTTCTATGTCCCAAGCGGAACGATCCATGCCCTTTGTGAAGGAACGCTTGTGCTAGAAACACAACAAAGCTCCGACACCACTTATCGTGTGTACGACTACGATCGTGTGGATGATCACGGGAAAAAGCGCGATTTACATCTAAAAAAAGCAATCGATGTAACAACAGCTCCTCATGTTGATACAAATCCAACGATTACTGTACAAAAAAACGATGCTGCTACCATCACGACCTACGTTCAAAATGAATTTTTCTCTGTATATAAATGGGAAATCAATGGCACAGCCTCCTTTGAACAAGGTCAATCTTTCTTATTGGCAAGTGTGCTAGACGGAGCAGGTACTCTTGAAAAAGACGGCCAAGCTTTTGCATTGAAGAAGGGCGATCACTTTATCCTTCCAGCCGAATTTGGAACCTATACGCTATCTGGATCCTTAGAAGTAATGATTTCTCATCCATAAATAAAATTCAATTGAGCAAAAAGTAGCCTGTGAAATCAATAGGCTACTTTTTGACTCTTATTGAAACAATACTACTAGTGAATTCTTGCTTACCTTTCACTGGAGAGGAGATTGGTATGAAAGTATTAGTTGTGGACGATGAAAATAGTTTACTAAACCTGATACGCCTAACATTAGAGATAGAGGGATACCAGGTATTAGTGGCAACTAATGGAGTAGAGGCATTAGAGCAATGGAACCAACAACCGGACATGATCATCCTAGATGTCATGCTACCTGACATAGATGGCTATCAATTATTGCGTGAATTTCGTGAGAAGGATAGCGACATCCCCATCATCATGTTAACAGCCAAAGGGCAAATTAATGATAAGTTATTAGGCTTACAGCTAGGCGCAGATGATTATATCACCAAGCCCTTTCATAGTACGGAGCTTTTACTTCGAATCAAAATAATTGAGCGTCGTATGGAAAAAATGAAAGAGAAGCCAGACCCGGATAATGTTAAAATTGATCGCTTTATGATCCATCCTAACGAACGAAAAGTGTTTCTTGATGGAAATGAAATCACCTTAACGTATCGGGAATATGATTTATTATTTTTGTTGCTTAAAAACAGACAACGTGTGTTTACACGTGATGATCTCCTGATGAAAGTTTGGAAGTTCGAATATCCAGACAATACACGGGCTGTTGATATCATGATCCAACGCTTGCGCAAAAAACTAGGTACGTACGGTGACAAAATCAAAACCGTATATGGTGTAGGCTATAAAATTGATTGCTAGGTGAGGGTATGACACTAAAAAAAAGCTTAAATGTAACAATCTTAGCCATATTAATTCCTGTCATGCTTCTGTTGTACGTCGTCTTGATCGTTACTTTACAGAAAAATGTTTTTACGAATGCGGTCACCTCTTTACAAAAACTAAGCGTGGAAGCACAAATCTATAGCATTAACTATGTGGAACGAGAAAAATCGGATGCCGCTGTTACTTTGCAAAATGGTGCCCCCTAATCGCTTCCTATCTGTCTAAACGCTTAGGTACGCGCACTCAAATCATCGGCATAAATAGTGAAGTATTAGCTGATACCGAGCGAACCGCTTTCCCCAACTTAAATCTCGATATCGTACAAGCATTGGATGGCAAAAAAGCATACATCATTGAAAAAACTTCATCAGTACCCGTCTTGCTATTTTCTAGTCCTATTTATGTGCATGGAAAAGTGACAGGTGTTGTTCGCTTTATTCATAAGCTTGAACAAGAGGCGTTATTAATTAGCAACTTCAATAAGACGTTTATAATCTCATGTATTCTTATGTTTGTCGCTGTGGCGCTCTTTGCTCATCGGTTCGCAGTCTCTCTTAGTAAACCTATTGAGAAATTACGCGATATGGCCCAACAGCTAGCAAATGGACAATACCAATGTAAGATCGAGCTACAGGATTATGAAGAGATTAAACAGCTTGCTCAATCCTTTAATGTGATGGCTCATGCGATTGAGCTACATATAACACAGCTTCAAGAGGAAAAAGTGAAACAAAAGGATTTTTTGGATCGTGTCACTCATGAATTGAAGACACCGCTCACTGCTATTATGGGTTACGCCAATTTAATCCCCCGATTAAAAAATAAACAAGACGTGAAAGATTGTCTGAGACACATATCTGTAGAAAGCGAACGATTACTCTCATTAGTAGAAGAATTGCTCAAAACTTCTAAGTATGGTAACAGTCAGTTTAGCGTCTCACCCACTATATGTGATATTCAACCGATTCTAAAAGAAGCTATTTTTATCGTCCAGCCACGGTTGAATAAATACAAAATCACTATTCATAGTCACGTAGAATCAGTAAAAATAGTGGCTGATCAAGATAAAACAAAGCAAATTTTTTTAAACCTGTTAGATAACGCGATTAAATATAGTGACGCTTCTTTCATTGATTTTGATTTAGAGATAACCGAACACAGCGTAACCCTTGTCATTGAGGATGATGGAATTGGAATCAGTGAGGAATTGCTTGATCAAATGAAACACACTCAACCAGGCGAAGCACTTCTGTCTAGTTTCGGCAATGGATTCGGCTTGTTAATATGCCGAGAGCTCATGAAAAAACAGGGTGGTAGCATGGACATTTCTTCAGATGAAATGATCGGTACGACAGTGAAATTAATTTTCCCGACTCCAGCTGGATTGGAGCATATGACTAACTGAAACCGCTTAAATAATACATTTACGAAACAATTGGGTTGTAATTCAGAAATAATCGTTGGTTATCTTATGAGGAGAGCAAGAAAACATGAAAAAATTATTAGGACCAGTCTTTCTTTTCATCACAATCCTTTTTCTTTTATCTTCTCTAGGCTACTCATTGCAAGAAAGTCTATATCGTAAGGTAGTCGTGATAGAGGATAAAAATGAAGTGTTGAAAAAAGTAAGCGATTCCCTTCCGGTGGAAGCTATCATTCACCACGAAAAATGGGGTGTTGTGAACATTACTGATGAGGTTTTGCTATACTCAATCATTTCTTACATTGATCTCATTAAAAAAGAAAATGATCCGCTTGTTGTTTCAGAAGATAAGAGAAGGACCATGTTCTCTGGCACGATTCGTTACTTAAATGGGGTTGAGCATTCCTTCTATTTGGAAAACGCTTTTACCTTCGATGAGCTAACGTATGGTCAGCAACATGATACACCGATTCTATCTGCTTTTCGGACACACTTGCTTCGCTTGTTTTATTCATCGAATCACTTTGCTGATTTTATACAAGAAGCCAAAGACGTTTTTATTAAAAAAACGGTTGCCGATCCCGGTAAACGCATTCATGAAAAGGTTTTCTTAACTGAAAAACTAAGACAGGCGTACGAGATTAAAGATACATCCGAAATTCAGCAACTCACCTTCCAGAAACAACAGCCGCTCGGTATCATCACCGTCTATAAGAATGGCAAACAGAAAAGGAATGATCGCAACGATATCTTAAATTTTATCGTTTATGATACTTACTTTATTGTCCAGTATTTAGGTGATGATAATGGAAATTCCATTTATATGACAGGGCGTTTAGCAGAACTCTTATAAAGAAAGTAAAGGCTGATCTATGATGATGAAACGTTTATTCTTTTTCTTGCTGTTAAGTATATGTTCATTATTGCTTGTTAGTTGTTCCAAAGAAGCGAATCCTATAACCTACGATAATCATGGAATTCCTCGTTTAAAAGGTCATCACCTTGTTGCCTATGTTGCTTCTCGTGAAGAAGTAGGAAATGCTTTGCTTTCATCCTTTTGCCAAGAAACCGGTTGTACGTATGAATACATGCGACTATCTACAGAAGACATTCTGCGTCGGGTTTCACAGGAGAAAAATAACCCACAAGCTGATTTAGTTATCGGCGGTACGGTTGACGCTCATATCACAATGAAAAATGAGAAGTTGTCAGCGCCTGTTACAAGCAAGAATGGCTCCTTTATCCCCTCGGAAACTAAGGATGAGGATGGATACTGGTACGGTTATGAGATCGAGCAGTTATCTATAGCTATTAACAATGATCGCTGGCACAAAGAGATTGAGCCGTTAGGACTTCCATTCCCTACAAAATGGGAAGATTTGTTGCATCCTGCTTATAGGAACCAAATCGTGATGTCTAACCCCAATTACTCCGGCACGGCCTACACGTTTATTTTATCCTTGTTTGAAACATTAGGTGAAAAGCAAGCAATCGACTATGTCACACGTCTTCATGCAAATATTGCTGCTCTAACTGTAAACGGCTACATGCCTGCACAGTTGGTTAGTTCCGGCGAGTATTTAATTGGAATTAACTTTCTAGGAGACCAGCGAAAGCTACGTGAAGCTGGCTTCCCTCTGATCAGTATTGTTCCTGATGATACGGGATTGGCAGTCAATGCTCTCTCTAAGATTAAGCATGCACCAAACGGACTTGTTGCTGATTTATTTATCGATTATTCGTTATCCAAACAGGCAGCAAAAGTATTAGAGCGTGTCTCATACGGAATTCCTACCGTGCAACAAGATAAGATGGATAGGTTAAATATGGATGTTATCCAGATTCATGAGTCTATGAAATGGCATGATACCATCATCAAACTTTGGAACAAATTACGAGATACAAAACAACCTCAAGGAGAATGATTCATGTTTGGATGGTTAAAGCAAGCTCCAGTTGCACCACGTCTACCTGAACATATGATCGCTAAGGTGTACAATATCTTCCGTATCCGTACATTGATCGGGATTTTCATCGGTTATGCTGGTTATTATTTAGTTCGTAGTAACTTCGCGCTATCTACAACGTACTTGAAAAGTGAATTTGGTTTTAGTACAACTGAAATCGGTCTATTAAGCTCTGTTATGGCCATTACCTATGGAGTAAGTAAGTTCTTTATGGGTAACTTGGCGGACAAAGCCCATACACAACGCTTTATTGCATTTGGTTTATTGCTATCTGCATTGGCTAATATTTGTTTTGGTTTCTCCTCTAGCTTTGGTCTATTTATCGTTCTATTGTTCATGAATGGTATGTTCCAAGGTATGGGAGCTCCACCTTGCAGTATCGTAATGGCAAAATGGTTCTCCAAGAAAGAACGTGGAACCAAAATGGGTATTTGGAATTGCTCTCATAACATCGGTGGCGGCATCATCGCGCCAATCGTTGGTGTGGGTCTAGGTATTTTCGGTACACAATTCTGGCAAGCAGGGGTATTCCTCTTCCCAGCTGCTCTAGCTATTCTAATTGCAATTTTCGTATGGTTCTGTGGTAAAGATACACCTCAATCTTGTGGTCTTCCTCCAATTGATGAGTATCGTAACGACTATGATGATGTGAAAGAAGACACAACTGGCACTGATCTATCTCCTAAAGAGATTTTGATGAAATACGTTGTGAAAAACAAATTTATTTGGTTCCTATGTATTGCTAACGCATTTGTTTACTTGATTCGTTTCGGTGTATTGAACTGGGTTCCTCTATATCTAACTGATGTAAAAGGCTTTACACAAGCACAGTCTCATATGGCCTATGCTGCATTTGAGTGGGCTGCTATTCCAAGCTCTCTACTTGTTGGTTGGTTGAGTGACCGTTTGTTTAAAGGTAATCGTATGCCACTATGTATCATTAGTATGGTAGGGGTTGTTCTCGCTACATTGGTTTACTGGCAGTCTTCCAACGTATTGGCAATCAGTCTTGCTGTATCTGTTATCGGTTGTTTGATCTACGTGCCACAGTTCCTAATCGGACTATCTGCTATTGATTTTGTGCCGAAGTTCGCTGTAGGTACAGCTGTAGGTATGACTGGATTGTTTGGTTATGTAGGCGGTAGCTTCGTAGCTAATGCAGTAATCGGTATTTTAGTTGATGCTTCTGGTTGGGATGGCGGATTCATGCTATTGCTAGCTGGTGGTGTTTTAGCTAGTGCTTTCTTGATCATCATTCAAATGGGTCAAAAGAAACAAAAGGAAAAACTAGCGTAACATTAGCTTAACAATTAAAGGTTGAGGGACGTCTCTTATTATTGAGACATCCCTCATTTTTTTGCCTCCATAAAAAATACAGATAAAAACTTCCTTACATTGATGCGACATTTCGTATTCTTTTCCCCTGACTCCAATTCCTTCATTCGTAACCTCACCTCTTTGAAATCAAATAACCGAGGTGCAAAATGTTCAAAGGTAGGATTGGCGTAGTCGGTTAATCCTAACGAGGATAAATGAGTAAATGCCTGCAAAACCATACGGCGAATGCGTTGCTCCATGGCCCGTACTTCTTTTAAGAGTACCTGCTCCTCCATCTTACTGGGCATTCTCCGCAACACCTGCGTGTAAAGCTCTTTTAGTTGTAGGTCCCGTAGCAAATGACCCCCGCGCTCTTCCGCGGCTAACCATTGCATGATAGAAAAAAGATCACGTGCTCCTGCCTCACCCGCAATACCTAATTGTAGTAAAAGTTGACGTGCATTTTGTTCCAGATGGTTCTGTTCGTATGATCCAGGACCAGTGGCATTTGTACCCTGGTATCCATGATTCGTATTATCTTGCCCCTTAATATCTAATATCTGGAGCGATTTACGAATGGATTGCAAAGACGCTTCCAATGAAAGATGGTCAGCTACCCTTTTTAATACAGAGAGCACTTCCAGCTTATTAATCGGCTTTTGAATAAAGGTATCTATTCCTTGTAAGTACGCTTCTCCGATCATTTCTTTGTTTTCTACTTGGGACACCATTATAAATCTTCCACTGAAGCCTTCTCCTTGCAGTTTTTTAATCGTCTGTATGCCATCCATACCTGGCATTAATAAATCGATCAAAACGACATCTACACCGTATAACTGGTCAATGGAGACATGTATACCATCGTTAGCTTGTCCAATGATTTCACCTAACTTACTTTCATGAATGAGTCTCTCCAACATCCTACGCACAACAGCGTCATCTTCAATTAGGAAAAACCGAAGCACATGACCCCCTCCTTTCTTAATATTTGATCGGTTGGTATTCGTACTTCAAAATGTGTGAGTGGTTCTGATTCTTGTATGATTGTAAGCATACCATCCAAGCTATGAATAATTCCTTTTGCATGCGTAAGCCCAATGCCTGTAGATGGCTTGCCTTCCCTGTCATACTTTGTGGTATAACCTAATTCAAATATCCATCCCTTATCTTCCTGTAAAATACCTGATCCATTATCGATAACATGAAAGATGATATCTCTCTTTTCAAATTCCACCAAAAGCTCAATTTTTCCTGAAATAGGAATTGCTTCTACTGCATTGGCTACGAGATTATTTAACACAGAGAGCAATTCATAAATTTGACTGGTAGACAGAATAATATTGCATTTCTCGGTAAACAGAATCTGTTTTCCCAGCATTTCTGCATACTTCTGATTTGCACGTATGACCAATCCACATAATTCGGATATGGACAGGCGAGTAGATAATTCCTTTTGGTTAATAATTTTCAACAGTCCAGCCAACATCCGTTGAGAATCCTTTTTCACTTCATGTACATGCTCTGCAATGTGTAGAGCCCTTGATGATTCAGTATTTTCTGACGACAAAAGGTGCCGATATAATTGATAGCTCTCTCTAGTGATATCCTCCAATTGCGTCATGGATTTACGTAGGTAGAAGGTTTCCTCATACAAACCTGTGTTAATCATCCGCAATCTTTCCAATTCCTGCTGACGAACTTCTCCTACCGCACGTACTTGGCGAATAGAAAAGCTGTTATATAGACCCACGGCAAAGAAACTACGCAATGCTCCAAAGAACAAGAGCATCATAATACTTTCCCATGTAATAGCTGGAGCTACACCGCTTATCTCTCGTGCCAATAACTCTACTAGGTTCGAAGCACAGTCTACAGTAGCTCCTATCAATCCTAACAGTAAAGGAGATTCTACATAGCGGCGTGCCCTCGTTAATTGAAAAAGCAAAGTAAAGCTAAAATAGTAAAAAGCGGAAGGTACATGAGTGAACAAGCTTTCTTGCCAAACAGCCCCATATGCTACAACGTCCAAACCTACCCGGAACCACATGGTAAAAGCCCCAGTCAAAAATCCAATCAACAATACCGGAACGGACTGGAACCACAATAAACCAAAAAAGAAAGCGGCAATTCCTAAAGAAAAACGAAACGGTCCCCCAAATGGATTCACCTTCATCTCACCAAAAAAGGCGGTTGCTAGCATAATAATCAGCAATAACAGCAGGCGTTCGCGCATAAAACCTCCTTTTCCCGGAAAAAAGAAAAATCCCCTTCCCCTATTTTACTAGGAAAAAGAGATCTGCAAAACCATTTCCTTTATATATGTTTATTTTCTAGACGTTTGGAGACACGCGACAAGCTATAATTCACTACAAAATACATGATAGCTACCAGCAAAAATGTCGGTATAACATAGTTAACGTTTCTACCGTTAATAATTTGAGCATGGTTCATTAATTCTGGTAGTGCGATGACAACAGCAAGCGATGTATCCTTTATTAACGAGATAAATTGGCTAACAATAGGCGGGACCATACGGCGCAAAGCTTGTGGAAGAACAACGTGCCAGAGCGTTTGTACATAGGTTAAGCCAGAAGAACGTGCTGCTTCTATCTGTCCCTTATCAACCGAGTTCAAACCACTACGAACAATCTCAGATAGCATGGCTGCCTCAAAAATCACCAGTGCCAAAATAGCTGCGGCTACTTTATCTAGCCTTATGCCCACTTCCGGTAAGGCAAAATACGTGAAAAAGATAATTAAGAGAAGAGGCAGATTGCGAACCAGCTCCACCACAGTAGCAAGTGCCTGCGAAACAACAGGAATCCGAGCATAGCGCAAAGTCCCTATCATGATCGCAATGGCAAAGCTTAACACGATGGAGATAAACGCTACTTTAAGGGTAACACCAAACCCTTCTACTAAAAAAACAAGATACTGAGGAGAGTATGCCCCGATAAAATCCATATGTGCCCTCCCCTTTATCTATTGCTCGCCAAGCGTCGCTCCAGATATCCTACGAGGAAGCTTAACGGCAGAGTTATCATGAGATAAAAAATACCAACAAAAATATAGACATCAAATGTTACGAAAGTCTCAGCCGATATCAGGTCACCGAAATACATCAAATCTAGACCAGCAATAACCCCAAGTATGGAGGAGTTCTTCACCAGATTAATAAACTGGTTACCCATCGGTGGAATGACAACTTTAAAAGCCTGCGGCAAGATAATGTAACGCATCGTTTGTACGTAGGTAAGACCAGACGAACGAGCTGCCTCACTTTGCCCTTTGGGTACGGCCATGATCCCCGCGCGTATCGTCTCCGCAATGAACGCAGCGGTATAGACTGTAAGCCCCATCGTACCGGCAAGAAAGGGGTTTAACACAATTCCCAATGCTGGTAGTCCCACAAAGAACAAAAAGACAACCAGAATGAGTGGGATATTTCGGATAAATTCCACATATGCTACTCCCAACCAATTTAACGGGCGCAGAGGTGCAATACAGAAGACTGCAATAAGCGTTCCTAAAAGCAAGCTTCCCACTAATGCCAACAAACTCGCTTTAATCGTGTTTCCAAAGCCTTCTATAAATAGATCTGAGTGTTCTACAAGAATAGAAAAGTCGAGCATCTCTGATGTAATCCCCCTTTTTATCTTCATGACATAAAGGAATGAGCGGTAGGGAGAACGCCCATCCCATTCAAGTCTTCAAGTCAAACCCACTTAGTTCTGTGGTTTTTCACCAATCCATTTTTCGTAAATCTTGTCATACTCACCATTTTGTTTCATTTCTTTCAAGAGATCGTTAACCAATGTTACGAATTCTGTATCACCTTTTGGCAAAGCAATCCCATATGGCTCTTCCGTAAACGTTTCCTCTACTACGCGGAAGTTTGGATCTTGTTTAGCCATGCCGTACAACAAAGCGTTATCTGTGGTTAATGCATCACCTTGACCTGCTTTTAATGCGGTAAAGGCTTCTGCATAGTTTTCGAATTCAAGAACTTCTGCTTCTGGAGCATTTTCCCGTACATTTTTAGCTGAAGTAGAGCCTTTTGCAGTAACTACTTTTTTACCCTTCGTGAAGTCTTCAAGACCTTTAATGGTGCTATCTTTTTTTACTAGGAAGGATTGACCAGCCATAAAATATACGTCAGAGAAATCTACTTCTTTCTTGCGCTCATCAGTAATGGTCATTGTTGCAATAATGGAGTCAATTTCTCCATTTTTCAGCATCGGAATGCGTGTTTTGGAAGTTACTTCTTTCAACTCAATTTTATTTTCATCGCCAAGGATTTTCTTAGCGATTGCTTTTGCAATATCAATATCAAAGCCTTCAACATTCCCCGATGCCGGGTCTTTTAAACCGAATAAATTCAAGTCATACTTAACACCAACCACGTACTTGCCTCGTTCTTTAATCTTAGCTACTGTTCCTGTTGTTGCAGTTTTCCCGCCCGAACTAGCGCCATCTTGTGGTTTACTAGATCCACAAGCTGTTAATGCAGTTGCACTCAACATTAGTGCCAAGCCTACTCCCAATACCTTTTTCCACGCTTTATTTGCTTTCATTTGATTACCCCTTTTCCTGTTTTTCTTTTTATATAGAACAGATTAGTGATTTAAGATACGACTCAAGAATAGCTGAGCTCGCTCTTCACACGGATTGGCAAAGAACTGATCAGGATGTGCCTCCTCTAATATCTGGCCTTGATCCATAAAGACAATTCGGTCAGCTACTTCACGCGCAAAGCCCATTTCATGGGTTACAACAACCATCGTCATTCCTTCTTTGGCGAGCTTCTTCATAACATCAAGAACTTCCCCAATCGTTTCCGGGTCAAGTGCAGATGTAGGCTCATCGAACAGCATAATTTTGGGTTTCATCGCTAACCCTCTGGCGATGGCGACCCGTTGTTGCTGACCTCCAGATAATTGGGACGGTAGTTTATCCGCTTTATCCGGTATTCCTACTTTCTCTAAATAGGACATGGCTGTCTCTTTTGCTTCTTTTTCAGAGATACCCAACACTTTAATGGGAGCTAATGTGATGTTTTGCAATACAGTCTTGTGTGGATACAAATTAAAATGCTGAAACACCATGCCGATATCTCGACGGAGCTGATTAATGTCCGTCTTTTTGTCGTTTACCTTTATGTTGTCTACAATCAGTTCACCATTTGAAATCGTTTCAAGGCGATTCATACAACGAACTAATGTGCTTTTACCAGACCCAGAAGGCCCGATCACCACGACAACCTCTCCCTGGTTGATGTGCAGGTTAATGTCTTTTAGAACATGGAAATTTCCGTAATGTTTGTTCACTTGATGAAAACTAATCAACCAGAATCCCCCTTATATGATATATGTTTTATATTTCGTATCGTAAGGTAGAACCTACCCGATTCTACAAGAAAATACAAAGAATTTTCTTTTTGTTTGAATTTTTAAACAAAAGGAAAGATAACGCTCACTCTTTTATTCGATTCCTACATTATATTTTTCAACATGTTTTGACAATCAGACGTAACAAAGTTTCCTACTAGAACGTCTAAAGCTAATAGAGCATTTTTTAAAAAAAATCTATTGATTCTGGAGGATTGTGAGAATGAAGCTTCGCCAATTATTCGCCCTGCTTCTTTTGTTCATACTATGCGTCCCAATGATGGGCCAGTCGGTGCAAGCTCAGGCTTCCCAGGGAATCAGCATCTACCTGGATGGACAAAGAATAAATAGTGATGTGTCGCCGTATATCATTCCAAAAGTAAATGTCACCATGGTACCGCTTCGTGTCATCAGTGAAAGCCTAGGTGCCGAAGCAAATTGGGATCAGTCCAACCAAACAGCGACCATTCGTAACCCGCAAACCAAGATAAGCATGACCGTCAAACAAAATTATGCGACGGTTAACGGCACCAAGGTTAACTTAGATTCTTCAGTAGAAAACAAAGAAGGCCGTGTTATCGTTCCTTTGCGTTTTGTTAGTCAGCAACTAGGTCTCCAAGTATTTTGGGATCAACCCACACAAACTATTACGCTACAATCAGGAAACCAAACTAGTCCTAATCAGGTACCACCAGATATTGTAGGTCCGGGCAATGACTTCAGTCCAGAAAATACGAACCCTGGGAATACATACCCTGGCAACACGACTTTTCCTGGAACCTCGAATGATACTGACCGTTCCTTACGTGGCGTCTGGGTATCCACCGTTTATAATTTGGATTGGCCATCCAGCACCTCTTATGGCAATATGGTCAAACAGCAACAGGAATACATACAATTACTAGATTCCATACAAGGAATGGGATTAAACGCTGTATTTGTACAGGTTCGTCCTGCTGCGGATGCCATTTATCCATCCGCCTTAGTCCCATGGTCTAAATACCTGACTGGAAAACAGGGAAAAGATCCGGGCTATGATCCACTTGCTTTTATGATTGAAGAGACACACAAACGTGGTATGGAGTTTCATGCTTGGTTTAACCCTTTTAGAGCTAACACTGATGCCAAAACTGATCAGTTAGCTGCTAATCACGTAGCAAAGGTCCATCCAGAATGGACGATTAACGCGAACAACAAGCTTTACATTAATCCAGGTATACCGGAAGCACGTCAGCAAATCATTACGGAGATTATGGAAGTGGTGAACCGCTACCAAATCGATGGTGTTCACTTGGATGATTACTTCTATCCGTCCGACGGAGTATTCCCTGATGATGCTACTTTCAAGGCTTACAACTATAACTCTTTTGCTACAAAAGCAGAGTGGCGTCGCGACAATATTAATCAATTTGTTCGTCAATTAGGTGAATCCATACATAGCTCTAAACCACAGGTACAGTATGGAATAAGCCCATTTGGCGTATGGCGCAATAAATCCATGGACAGTACAGGATCGGATACAAAAGCTGGTGTAACCGCTTATGACAGCATGAATGCAGACGTACGTACATGGATTAAACAAGGCTGGGTTGATTATGTCATGCCACAAATCTACTGGAGTTTCTCTTTCTCTGCTGCCCAGTACGACAAGCTGGTTACCTGGTGGGCAAATGAAGTGAATGGAACGAATGTAAAACTATATGTTGGGCATTCCCCTTACAAGCTGGGAACAAAAGAAGTAGGTTGGCAGTCGGCTCAGGAGATTATCAATCAATTGCAGTACAATACTCAGTTCCCTCAGGTAAAGGGGGACGTATTCTTTAGCGCCAAAGACCTTCGGAAGAATCCGCTTGGAATCGCCGATGCGCTAAGAGGTTATTATGGTAAATAAGAAATTAAAGTAGGAACAAACAGCAAAAACCTCCTTGTCCGCTACAAAGGGCACAAGGAGGTTTTGCTGTTAGGGTAGTATGTTTAGAGTGTTAGACGGAAATATGAAAAAACTGCTCCTTTCAAGGGGTACCGCCACATCGCCATCAAGCTAAGCATACTAAAAGGTAAATGGTGGTGCGTTCTTTGTTGTGTCCAAGATATTGACTCAAATCCACTTCTTTCTATTAAATTTCTAGTTTATTAAATACCTTCTACAGGTCTTTCTTTCAATCGGACCTTATCTACAGCTACTTCTATATAGCATTTAAAATACTTATAATACAGAGGGTAATCCCACCTCATAGGTTTTATTACATTTGTTTTTCTTGTGTCAGTTGAACTCCTTTTTGATAGTACAATTTCATTACCTCTTTAGGAACCATACTACCACCTGTTCCCCAGACAATATGTGTACCCTTACTCATTTTTTGTATCAAATTATTCTTCTGTAGATATTGAATTCTTGCTTTACATAATTGACTAGGTCCTAATATACCAGCTAGCGCAGATGGTTCAAGATAAATTCCTTCTGTATCAGCTAATCCCTTTAATAACTTATAAAGTTGATTATCGCTAACTGTATAAGATCCACTTAAAAAAGGTTCTATGATTTTCCCCACGAACCCAGATGCTCTTCCAACTGCCAGTCCATCTGCATCTGTTACATTATCAATGCCGAAATCTTGTACAGATATACCATCATGCAGTCCAGTCATTAAACCTAGTAGCATACACGGAGAATGGGTAGGTTCTGCGAAAAAAACGTGCGCATTATCTTGGTATAATAATTTCAAACCAAATGCTACTCCTCCTGGACCTCCGCCTACCCCACATGGCAGATAAACAAATAAAGGGTGATTTTCGTCCACTTTTATTTGAAGGTTATCTAATTGTTTTTGTAAACGGGAGGCTGCTACTGCATATCCTAAAAATAAGTGTCTTGAATTTTCATCGTCAATAAAATAACACATAGGATTCTCAGCTGCTTGCTTTCTACCTTCTTCTACAGCCTTACTATAATCAGCTGTGTATTCAATAACTGTAACACCTTTACTTCGGAGTAAATCTTTTTTCCATTGTTTTGCATCTGCTGACATATGAACTGTTACATTAAATCCTAATTTTGCACTCATGATACCAGTGCTTAATCCTAGATTTCCTGTTGAACCCATTGCAATAGAATAGTTTGAAAAGAAATTACGAAACTTATTACTCTCAAGAATTGAATAATCATCTTGTACAGTTAATAAGTTATGTTCAAGCGCCAAATCTTCAGCGTGTTTAAGAACTTCATAAACTCCTCCCCTTGCTTTAATAGACCCTGATATAGGAAGATGACTATCACACTTTAGTAATAATTGACCTAAGATTTCCTGTTCATACTCCTGTTCTAAATGTTGTTGCATAGAAGGAATTCTCACTAATGGAGATTCAATAATACCGTTCATCCCTTTTGTTTCGGGGAAAACTTTTGCAATATATGGAGCAAATCTCTTTAATCTATCTTCAGCATCTTTAACATCATCTTTAGTTAAAACGGTGTTTTTAATTCCTACTTCAAAATCTTTCTTATTTGGATTAATCCAAAATATTTCCTCGGTTGAAATTAGTTTTTTTATTAATGGGTATTTTTCTTTCAAACTTACTTTAGTTTTTGTTGAAATGTCGCTCATTTATAAAGCCTCCTTATTGTTCATATAATAAATATAACTGTTTTAAAATTAAGGTATATTTATTATAATTAAGTATAGATTAACATGAAATTAATCAAAATCAAATTTAATTTAATTTAGTTTAATTACATTTAACAAAGAAATTCTAAGGAGAATACGTATATGAACGAAATAAGCGTTGCTCGAAAAATCACTGAATTCAGGAAGAGAAAAGGATTAACTAGTAAAGAATTAGCAAAATTAGCTGATATAACACCTTCAATGCTAAGCCAAATTGAAAAAGGCATAGCGAATCCATCTCTCCAGACTCTTAAACTAATTTCTGTAGCATTAAACATTCCTTTGTTTAATTTTTTCTTAGAAGATACAAATACTGAAGAATTGGTTGTAAGAGCTAATCAAAGAAAGAAAATCTCTTTCCCAGAAAGTGGGGATGTATCGTATGAATTATTATCCCCTAGTTTAAATGGTGCTCTAGAGTTGGCCCTTATGAATTTATTACCTCAAACCGCATCTTCCAAAGAGCCGATAGAACATAAAGGTGAAGAAGTAGCGTTCGTTATAGAAGGAGTTGTTAATCTTTATTTAAACAACGAAATGTTGACCCTTAATAAAGGAGATAGTGTAAAAATCCCATCGTATGGCAAACATAAATGGGAAAATGTATCTTCTGAAAACGTCATTGTTATATTTGGAGTAACTCCTCCTTCTTTTTAATTTCTAATTTTTTTGTAGTTAATTGTAATCAAATGCAAACTAGTTGTTGCTTCATATATTGAATATACAGATAAAGAATCCTGAATCTGTTATATATAGAAAGACTAATTATTTAAGGTAGTATACCTGTTGAATACAAGCTAAGAATCTTGTGAGTTAAATACAATTTCATAAGCAGCCAAGTAAAATGAACCCTATTAATGGGATATAAATAAACCCCCCCTACTTAATTCGCATATTAAATACAAATTTAGTAGGGGGGGTTGTTTATTTAAAGAGGGGTACCGCCAGCAAAACGCGGATTTACAACGGTAAGGGGATCTGGATAGCAATAAAGCCGATTTTCACCACGCTAAGGTGTGTAATCGGCTTTATTGCTATCCTTGGTTGGCATAGTGACAGGCTTCATTTATAAAGTAGGCTACTATTCATGAACCGTCACAATCACTCCGTCCACATTGTTCCCTGAGATTTCATGATGCTGATTCACTGGGACATTAACTGTCGTACTCTTTGAAATTTTATAATAAGAAACCGTATATTTTTTCCCCTCAACATTAGTTAAAATCTCCTTTTTCTCTTTCAAGAAATCTAAGTATTCTTCTAAAGTAAATTTATTTTTCTGCATAATGGCACTATGAGGTAAACCGACATAGCGTATATGCCACGGTTCATATTGAATTCCTGTAATGTTCGCTTTGTTCTTCGGATAGCGTAAAACAAAACCATACTTCCATACCTCTTCTTCAATCCATTTTCCCTCAGGAGCTTTCTCCATTTTCATTTGAGTAGACCCTACATCGAGTGATAAACCTAAATTATGTTCGCTATATCCTGCTGGCAATGCATAATCAGAGCCCATTTTTTGATATAGCTCCCTTTGCTCTTCAAAATCTCGATAACCACTGCTAATTAAAAAATGATGAACACCTTCTTTTTCCGCCGCATCTACGACCTTCAAAAATTTTTTTACAATATCTATTGATAAGCGAAGGTTTCTATCAAGCACTACATAACCTCTTACTAATTCCTTATTTTGGAATACATTTATAATATCGGATTTTATACTATCTGGTTGAATGGGATAATCTTTATTGACTAATAATAAATCGCCTTTATAAATTTGCTCTTTTGTAATCTCTTTTTTTTCTGTACGTGTAGAAGCTACCTTATCATCCTTTTTCACAATTTTAACATCTACACCATTTTGAAATAATGGTGCTATATTAATACCAACACATACTGTGCACAATATAAAAAGCGAAAAAAATACCCACTTTTTCATTTCTAGTTCCTCCTTAACCTTACTTACGTATAGGATAGAGAAAACTATTTAAATAAAAAGTGGGGTAAACTTAAAATTTTTATTAAATTCGATTCAGCACCATCGCTGGTAATCTTACTTCAAATATTGTTCGTATTAAATTACTTTCGGCAGAAATCGTTCCGTTATGTTGCTCTACAATATTTTTCGTAATAAATAAACCAAGATCTGTACTATCTTGCTGACCGAAATTGAGCTAAAGGATCCTCATAACGAACCATTTTAGCCATTGAATGTATAACCAACCCCCCAAACGGTTTTGATCAATTTATTCTTCCTCTTATCTTCTCCAAGTTTTTTCCGTAAGGTACGAATATGTACCATAACTGTATTTCCGCCTTCGTAATACTCTTCGGCCCACACTTGTTGAAAGATATTTTCCACACTATATACTTTCTTCGGATGACTCGCTAATAAATATAAAATATCAAACTCTTTTGGCGTTAACTCAATATGTTCATCGTAAAGACTAACTGTCCGTTGCTCAGGATAAATGACTACTCCACCAATTTCCAAAACGA
Organism: Brevibacillus laterosporus; assembly: GCA_007833815.1. Classification (NCBI taxonomy): domain Bacteria; kingdom Bacillati; phylum Bacillota; class Bacilli; order Caryophanales; family Paenibacillaceae; genus Brevibacillus; species Brevibacillus laterosporus. The sequence continues at coordinate 832,926 of CP033464.1, forward strand.
ATTTATTTTCATCCGATTTCGGTTGATTTAACAGTAAAAATCGTCGTAACTGAGCATTTACACGAGCAACTAATTCAATCGGAGTGAAAGGCTTGGTCATATAATCATCTGCACCTATTACAAGTCCTGTCACCTTATCGAAATCAGATGTTTTCGCACTCAGGAAAATGATAGGCATATGATATTGCCCACGAATTTGACGCGTTACTTCATAACCGTCCATTTTAGGCATCATAATATCTAAAATCACCAAATCAATTGGTTGAGATTGAATAACACGAATAGCTTCTTGCCCATCAGCTACTTTAACGACATGGTAGCCTTCTTTTTCTAAATGTATCGCAATTAAATCAGCAATTTCTGCCTCATCGTCAGCTACCAAAATCGAAATTTGCTTCATTTTTTACACCCCTATATCATTTCATTGCCATTCGACTGGCACTCTAAAAAATTTTTTTCATTATATATTTTCACACGCTCGATTTTAAACTAGTCTGCTCTGTTTGTACAATAAAGAGGTACGGCAACGATTCAACAACCATTATTCTGTCTCTAGTTGCAACTTGTCTTTTACTCTTAACCCCCATTTTTTGAGATACATTAATGGATTATCACGAGATCGGATAGTAGGTTTTACGTAAATAAACATTCAAATAAGAGGATTTAAAAAAAGAGTTATTATGGGCTCTCCCTTTTTAACCCTCTTCTATTTAAGACGGCCCATCCAATGAAATCAGGAGTTGTACTATGTAGACAAGCGTCCGATTTCCTAATTTCGGGCGCTTGTTGCTGTTAAACAAAAATGCACCCCTTGAATCGGATTTCCAAGGGGTGCACTTCATTTTAAATGGAGAGTTTTTTACAGGTTATCTTCTTTTTTATCGGGAATAATCTCTCCCGTTTTCGCATCTATTCCAAAAGTGATAGAGTCTTTGGAATCTTTTTCACTAAACGTAATGTTATATCTGCTAAAATTGCTTACAAAGTTGTCTATAACATTGGCACTTGTAATCTCATAGGATTTTGTTTCTGGATGCAAGGCATGGATTTTATCTACCCCGGATTTTGCATTCTCGTATGAAAGAACTTCAGAAGCCGTCAATGATTGTATGGTATAGCTAACTTCCCCTGTTTTCGAATCTACTGCAAAGTGAAAAAATTCCTCTGAACCTTTTTCAAGTCTAATCACATACTTATCATGCGGATGCTCGCCTGATACCACATCTTCATAAGCACTAATCTCATAGGATTTTGTTTCTGGAAACTGAGCACTCTATCGAGTGCTGCTTTCACATCCTTGTCCGCAAGGGCCTCGGAAGATGTGATTTTTTTGTAAGTTCCTGCATACAATTTCTCGATTTTTTGAAAAGGGGCTTTGGCATTTACTAATGAAGCGCCAGATATAACAATGGCAGCAACCAATCCTAGGGTTGACAAACGATACGATCCTTTGTGGAAGTTTTTAATCATGAGAATTCTTCTTTTTAGTTGGTTTTTACTCCCTACTAAATTTGCCAAACTAGGAAGATGCTGATTTCTTGAATAATGCTCCAGTAAACGGATGATCGTATGACCGTACTCGATTTTTTGTTCGGAATCAATGTATGTGAGCGCACGTGCATCGCATGCAATTTCCTGATCCTCTCGCATGCGGTAATACGCATACCACAGAAGTGGATTGAACCAATGCAAGAGGAGCAAAGCATTCATCAGCAAATTGATCCCCACATCATTTCGTTTAATGTGAGCTAATTCATGATAGAAAATAAACTGTAGCTGCTTATCTCCAAGCGTTTGTAAGAGCGTATCAGACAGGAGAATGCGGGGGCGCATAAATCCAAAAACCGTAGGGCTTGAAATTCCATTTGATACGACTAAAGGAATGGAGCGTTTGACTGACATCTTCTTTTTACAGCGTTCAAAGAGCTGAATCACTCGTGGATCGGTAATGATGGATTGTTTTTTGATATGCAAATATACTCGTCTATTTACAACAATGGCTACCATACCAAAGCAAAAGACACCCACTATCCAAATAAATAACCCCAGCGTATAGAGGGAAAGGCTAGCTGATTCCACTTTTTTTCCTTCATGGTGCATAGATGAGCTAGGGACAACTGACTCCTCTGAGGGAAGCGAAGATATTATGTGGAACGTTGGTGATGTTTCGTGACTATAGGGTAGCATGTTATAGATGCTGAACGAACTCTCAGGTGCCCATAAGAGGAGCAACCGCAGAATAACCAGCATCCATAACAGATAATGCCATCTTGGGGACAGTCTGTTTCCAAGCACAGCCTTAATCAATAAGATGAGACCTACCATCACGCTAGCCATCATAGAAGTCTGTAACACCCAACTAAAGAAGGGTAAAAGATAGATATTGACGAATTCCACGCTTATCTTTCCTTTCTTCGTTCCGTCCTTAGCTAGGATTCTTTCTTATTATCAAGGATGTTTTTTAGTTCACTGATCTCCTCTTTGGACAATTTCTCGTCTTTCAAGAAGTTCACAAGCAATGGTTGTAATGCCCCGCCATAAAGGCGTTGAAGGAAAGACTTGGTTTCTACTTGCAAATAGTCATCCTGAGAAACCACGGGATAGTAGAAATAGCCCCTGCCTTTATCTTGGTGATAGGATATCGCGTTTTTCTGAACCAATCGATTGATTAGCGTTCGTATTGTTTTTGGCATCCAATCCTTGTGTCCCTCAAGAGCTTTGATAATATCGTTAGCTGTTTGAGGTGATTTTTTTGACCACAGGATTTTCATTACTTCCCATTCTGAATCAGAAATTTTCGGACGTTCTGTCATACACTCTCACCCTCTTTTTTATAATTACAAATGTAATCATTTTGTTTATACTATACCCGTAATCTACAGGTGTCAACCAAACTCGTTAAGAAAAAATGATGATAAAAATTGAGTCCCGATAAACGCAAAATGATTTGGTTGCATTGCGGTGATGGATCTCTAACCGATCCATCAGATTGCCAAATAAGTTTAGCTAAGATGATATAAAAAACCCCCGCCTTTACCAGCAGGGGTTTAAAAAAATGTAGGAAAGGGGATTCCTTACTGTTGTAAATCCGCGTTTTGCTGGCGGTGCCTCTTCAAGAGAGAAGCAGTCATTGTGTAAGGAAACATTAGATAAGGTAATTACGAAGAGAAGCGCCATTTTTAACGATAATGGGTCAATCCTTACACTTTAAAACGCTCTACTTCTTCCTGCATTTGCTTTGTCATGGTAGCAAGTAAACTTGCCGTTGCGTGGACCTCCTGAGCTGATGCAGATGCTTGCTCAGAAGTTGCAGCGATTTCTTCCGAGGAAGCAGCTACTTCCTCTGAGATGCTGGAGCTTGTTTCCACCTTTTCTAAAATATCTTCTTTTTGCTTTTGCATTTGCTGGGCGGAGAGACTAATTTGCTCCAGCTTTGGATTGATAGTTTCAATTTCCTGAATAATTTCCCGGAAGGAGCTCATCGCTAAATCCATTTCCGTTTTTTGTCCAGACATAGCTTGACTCATAGATTTTGCATTTTCTAGCATCTGATCGGAATCAGAAGAGACAGAGGTAATCATATCTGCGATCATTTGGGCAGATTGACGAGATTGTTCTGCTAATTTGCGTACCTCATCTGCCACCACCGCGAAACCTCTTCCTGACTCACCGGCACGTGCAGCTTCTATGGCAGCATTCAAAGCCAATAAATTGGTTTGTTCTGCAATCTCATTAATAGCGGACGTGATATGATGAACACCATTTAAATTTTCGTTTGCTGCAACGATTCTACCAATGAACTCTTGGAACACTTGATTTACTTGATCCACCGATGTAATGAGCTGATTCATATTTTGGTTACTGTCGCTTGCTCTTGCATGAATGTTTTTCCCGTTATGATCGACATCCTCGATGGATAATACCATGTCATCCAAACTTTCACCATACGAAGTAAGAATTTCACTAATTTCGATTAGTTCTTCAGTCTGAGAAGAAACTCCAGAGGCTACCTCTTGAATAGAAGTAGAAACGGTTTCAGTAGCGGTACTCATCTCTTGAGATATGTTACGTAAATTATGGGAAGAACGATCAATTTCATTGGATTGCTTTTGAATAACGCTAATTAAATTGCTAAAGGAATGTTTCATGTCTTGTAACATGTGTGACATATCCCCAATTTCATCACGACGATTTAATAGATTCGGATCAACGGCTGTATATAACTCTCCTTTAGCCATGAACGAAAAGATATTTTTAAAGCTTTGAATAGAACGCGAAAGAGAGTAAGAATAGTAGTAAACAGCAATGCCTCCAAGTAATAGGAAGACAGAAGAAATCGCCAGTAAATAGTTTCGCATTAGAACGGTTCCATTCAATAAGTCATCCTGTTCAATATAAATCCCAAGTCCGCCTCCAGTAAGTGGAATAGGGGCATAACCTACATATTTATTCACACCGTTATATTCATACGACCCCGTACCATTGACCCCACTGATCATCTTTTCTTCCAACTCAGCTAATCCTTGTAAGGCTGGATTGGTTTCGACTGATTTTTGTACATTATCTTGGGCAAAGACTAAATCCATATTTTCATGGGCTACTACTGTTCCTTGATTATTAAGAACGTAGGCTCGTCCCGTTTGGCTAAAAGTAAGATCAGAAATTAATTCCAATAATTTATTAACTTTATACTCCATGTACAACACGCTATTTATTTTCTCTCCCAAGTAAATAGGGGTCGCGAAAATAATGATTAATGAATTATCGTCCATGGAAACAATCACATCTGACGTATTGGAATGACCAACACGCGCTTTATTAAAATATTCTCGCTGTGAGATATTAGTATTAGATTGAGGCCCCAAGACAATATTTCCTGAGAGATCAGCAATTCCCCATGTACTTCCTCCCCGTTTTTTTATAAGCTTGTCAACACTAGCTTGGGCTTCTGCTGGGTTTGCTTGATAGTTTTCAATCTCTTTCCGAGATGCTACCCCCTCGATGAACGTAACCTCATTTATTAGCTTATCCTCATAGTAATTGGCGGTTTGTTGAGCGAGAGGAGAAAGCATCAATTCAGCTGTATGTTCTATTTGTTTTTGAGCTGTAAAATAAGCTAGCAACGTAAGACCAATACATGTGGTAATGAGCAACCCCCCAATAATGAAAAGCAGTTGCGCTTTAATCGATTTAAACTGAAACCTAAAATTCAAAGTAATCCCTCCACTTTCTCTGATATCCTTGTTGTCGAATTTCTCCTACTATACTTTAATCGTACAAATGAGTAACAAAATCCATAGACAAACTGTTACAGTTTTTATTTTAAATTTTATAAATATTAACACAAACAAAATCTTTGTCTGATCTAGCATAAAGACCCCTTCTCTTCTTGAGCAGAAAACCTGAATAATATCTATCAAGTAATGAGTGAGATCAAGCGAGTTCTTCGTCCAGGTGGTACAGCTATTATTTTTGAAACCATGGGAACGGGATATAAAACCCCTCATCCCCCAGCCTTTTTATGGACGTTACAGCTTTAGAAAAAAGCAAACCATTCTTCGTATTCAACCGAGGAATGGTTTTTTATATGTTATACTCATACTATTAACAATTAGGAAATATAAGGGAAGTGGTTATTTTGGATATTGGAAGAAACTCACTCTGTCCATGTGGAAGCGGTAAAAAATATAAGAAATGTTGTCTACATAAAGATGAGCAACGCGATTTTCTACATTCAACGTCAAAGGAAACCAATCAATTACTGCATAAATACATTGACCTAGAATTGAAATGGGAAAGCGATGATTATATATCTACAGCTCACAATATTGTGAAGAGTATGCATACAGAATACGAGGCTGAGACTGTTGCTGCAGCAGTCAACCTATGGAATAAGTATTCTAACGCTACTCAACCAGTAATTAGAAAAGCTGGGATAATGGAAGCTTCGATTGAATACTCGATTGCGATGATCATGGAACTCCCTATCACACAGGCAACATTAGCAACTAAATATAATGTTTCTGCGGGAACGATTTCCAAGCGAGTACAGGAAATTCTTGATAACGATTGGTTTTTAGATCAAGAACGTCCATAAATTCAACAAAACCTAGCACAAAAGCAGGTACTTTTCCTGTACCTTTACTTTGTGCTAGGTTTTCATGTAATGATTTTTGATTGATTATACCCTTACAGATTAACTAGTTTTCTTCTTTAATTCTCTGACGCTATTCTTCATTATCCTTTGATGAACATCTTTGAAACCCACAAACTTCTTACTTTCCTCATTCCAAAGACGGAATCGTAGCGACCGCAGACTTGATAACAATGTAATGCTATTCACTTCCTGTAAAAAAGCATTATGACTATGAGCTGAAGCCAAGTGATAGTTAGGCACACGCGGACTCAAATGGTGAATATGATGAAAACCAATATTGCCTGTAATCCAATGCAGGACTTTTGGCAGCTTATAAAAGGAACTTCCCTGTAAGGCCGCTTTTACATAATCCCAATTCTCTTCTTGTTCGAAATACGTATCCTCAAACTGATGCTGTACATAAAACAACCAAATACCAGCCGCACCTGAAATAAGGAAGATCGGTCCTTGAATCAACAGAAACGCCTGCCAACCGAGGGCCCAGCAAAGCACACCTGATAAGGCAATGATGCCCAGATTGGTGATATACGTATTAATACGTTCCTTTTTCCCTACGCCTTTGCGGTTAAATCGATAATCAATCAGAAACACGTAGATAGGGCCAAGACCAAACATGATGAATGGATTTCGATACAATCGATAGAACAATCGCTTACTAGGAGACAATGCTACATACTCATCTACCGTAAGTGTCCATACATCCCCCGTGCCTCGTTTATTCAAATTACTGCTTGTTGCGTGATGAATAGAATGGGATTTCTTCCATTGCTCATAGGGGCAACACGTTAAAATCCCCGTGATTAAACCAACAACCTCATTTGCTTTTCTGTTTTTAAAGAAAGAGTAGTGGCAGCAATCATGAAAAATAATAAATATCCGAATTAAAAACCCACCGGCAGGGACAATCAATACTAGGCTCAACCAGTAGGAAACGGATAGACATAGATAAGCGCCGTACCAAAGCATGCAAAATGGTATCAACGTATTAATAAGCTGTCGTACACTATACTTGATGTGGGATTTTTCATACGGGGCAATTTGATTTCTCCAGTTGACTTGTTCCTCTTGATTCTTGCTAATAGTAATCTTCCTCTCTCAGAATCTTTAATCTTACAGTAACGCATGGATTCCGAATCAAAGGGGAGGGATGATTCATGCCCATCTATAGTACACTTTAACATTTGAAAGGTTTCGATAATTTTTCAACCCCTCTTTGCAAGCGACATATAACGTTACGTCCAACCCGTAACTAATACGAATTGTGTCTTTTCTGCTTACCTGCCTTTTATCTGTACTTATTCATTATATTCGAAAATTGTTCTCAACTGTCTAGTAATTTTTTGTTGAAATCCACTATTTTTCAGAAAACTATTCTGTACTATAATTTCGGTACCAAATTAACCCAATTCATTACCAAAAAGTACCTAAAACCTATGCGTGACGAACAAACTTGATGAGTGTTTTTTCATCGCCTCTGGAAAAGGATTTGAGCTTCCCATTAAAAAAAAGGAGCCCAGTCCAAATGACCAGTCTCCTTTTTAGCATGTAGGTCTATGGAGCTTTATCTTAAACTACGACCAATGTCTTTTGTGCTAAATGTCTATTTCGCTGGAACAGACGGTTTAATCGGCTTAACATTTGGCTGTAGTAGCATGTAAATAGGTGTATTTTCAACCGAATCAGCTTGTCCTTTTTCCACAAATATCGGTGTGGTATCCTGCTCCTCACCAGTAACAGGCATCGTTTCTGTGGCAGGAAGCGTCGCTGGAATAGGAACCTGACTTTTGGAATAAAGCATTACACCTCCGACTGTTCCTACGGTAAGCATTGCTAGCAAACCGACCACAGCCAAGCCTTTGTTCTGACGAAAGAACCTCGTCAAAGCATTAGACGACTCATTTTCTACCTCATGTAAAATTTCTCTAAACTCAGGGTTGCGAATTGCGTACCAACGTTTTCGCCACTCTTTATCCCGTACCCTTTTAGCATTATCATGTAAAAGATACTGTTTCAATACTAGACGATAGGAAGGAACAAGTTTTCTGCCCACCAAGAACATCCTTTGTTTCAATAACCACTGAATAAACAGATAGGTAGTCTCGTCTCCCCCCTGTTGCTGCACATAAGTAAGCATGCCATCAAAATCAAAGGCCGTTTGTGAATTCTGGAAATCACCACGATAAAAAACAAGCGCTACCTTTGGGAAACTACCTTCGTCTAATGGACTGCCCAACATCTTTCGAATCAGTTTCTGCTGGATTTTGATGTCATCCTCGTTCCAATTCCGATAAAACTCTTCGGGCAAAGGAGTCCCTGGTTCTTTTGCTAGAGAGAAGATGTTCATGAGCAGCTCTAGCTTATATTCGCTCTGTGAATCTAGCTCTGAGAAAAAGCTTTGCGGTTTATGTTCAAACAAAGAGACAATCTTCCTAACATCCTCCTTGGACAGCGTGTCCAAAGAAATATGTTTTAGTAAGCATTTGTCTATCTCTTCTAAAATCCTATTTGTGTAGTTGTGACCTACACGCCACTTACCCAAAATTTGATGAATTGACAGTGCTGCTTCTACTTTTTGTTTTTCTTCTCTAAATAAGCTCAGTAGTTTTTGCTCTGTACCGGTTATGAAAAAGTGGTTTTGCAAAGCTTGAGAAGCATGTACAGCCCAGAAATTAATTTCCTGCCCTACATCATCTAGCTTGTAGCAAACAGCTAAGCGTTCAGCCACATATTCCTCGAATAGAGGCTTCACGACCTTTTCGTAGCTAAAAATAGTACTCATCATAAACGTAAACAAATTATGATTACTTGAAAGCTGCTTGTATACATTTGCAACGTAATCTTTTTGTTGAGAATGTTTTCCCTTGAGCAAAATATCCATCAGGTACATAATGATCTCTTTACGTGAGCCTTGATTCACCACAACGCTGTAAGCCTCGCTGATCAATGTAATAAGCTCGACGGTCGGGAGCTCCTTAGACGCAACAGCAGCCTTCTCAGCGCCAAATACAAGCCCAAACAACCCATACAGTCTCTTTTTATTACTCAAGTGATCATTACGTAAATAATCTAAGAGTACCTGCCAAATCGCCGTTTTATTACGTTCATAAAAGTTCATCTTACCTGTTTCTATCATAAACAGAGTGCATAATTCGTAATACGTGGTAGTGCTCAAGCCCTTGGCACGATCGTCACCCGAAAGTATTTCGTCTGCAAACTCGTAAAACGACGTGAGTACACTAGTCTCATTTAAATTATTCCACGCAAAGGTAAGATACTCGTGGTCACCTTGAATATCAACATGAAGAATGGATTTGTTTGCAAAATCAAACAGAAAATCTTTATTCATATGTCCGTTTCCAGACCTTATGCTGCCCTTTTCAACAAAAATAACATGGAGATACTTTTTACTCTCTGGTTCATTTGTATAGGTAAGAAAACCAAATTGTCTACGCATCTCATAAGGCAAGCAACCATATAGAATCTCTAACAATTGAGTGGCAGCTCTAGAGGTGTCACTGATATCAACATCTAAACTAATAAATACTTTTTTCTTTGCTGATAGAGAACTCATCGTTGCATATAACAGTTGTTTAAACGATTGCTCGTCAATCCCTAACCGAGCTAATATCTGCTTCTTATCTCCAGATAGGTTATTGTGATATGGCAAATCCTCTAATTCAGGAAGCTCTTTCCCATCTGTTTCTTGGTGATGACTAGTAAATGAATCTATGCCAAAAACCTTTGCTGGTGTTTTGCAAAATTCATCTCTTTGTACGCTCGGGATCACATAGTTGTGGGTAAAAAACGTATTTCGTTGCCCGGTAAAGTCTGCCCCTACATAAACGCTTTTTCCGATAACCATTTCGCCAGATTCCGCGCGAAAACAGAAAAGGGCTTCTGGATACTTATCTACCTGTGTTTCTCCTTTTTCCTGTAGCTCTTTAGGAGTATCGTAGACACAAAATGGGTGAAGCGTCTTCTTGATAAATGAATTGTCCAGAGCAGCAGATTTAGAGACGGTGTCGTATCCTTCGTTTGAGCGGAAAATGCCTTGTCGCCCTCGCGTATAGTATTGCTGTTGAATATGCTGCCGTCCCACTATTGCTCCCTCCCATCAATATAATCTAATTGATGTAATAGCCAAACAAATGGTTCATCTACACGAACAGGCGTCACCACGCCAGTCACTTTTTGGTTGACCGGGTTACTTCCCAGCGCAGATACAGCAAAATAAGCTGTATTGGTAAAATAAACTTCGAGCGCATCCTTAAAAGGCCGATCTACTTTTTCAATGAAACGACGTATTTCTCCATTTATGTTTTCAAATTCCGTCGTGTTGAGGTGGTCTTCATGGACGTAATTTCTAAACACATTGCTGTTTGATTTGATATATTCACTATCATCTTCTTTTAGCATGTGGAGCATGTCGCTTTTCGTAAGTACAACAGCTGTCGGAATATTAGTCTTGCTGTGTTCCTCATATCCAATGAAGTTTTCAAACAGAGTAATGAGAACCTCACGTGGTTCGTCATATCTAGCTGTAAACTCCCCTGGTTCATCTCCTACATTAAACATAATCTTGTCACGTATCGTCCTGATTTGTAGAGGATCAACAAGGAATAGGATGCCTGAGGAGTTTTTTACATGGGACGCATATAGTTCCAAGTATTCACGATCCACCATTCCCTCACCAGCAACGTCAAAAAACACAAGAATAAGCGGGGCCTGTTCACTATCTTTAAAAATAAATTGAAAAATGAATGGTTCCTGCCGCTTTTCCTTTTGAGTAGAATCAAGCAGTTGACCTCTCTCAAACAATGGCGCCTCGTAATTTTCTCGGAACTTTCGACTAATCTGTGCGTTTAGTGGCATGCAAGCCGCGTTGAAATGATTGGCAGTCGTATTTTGTAGTGTATGAATTAAGGATGTCATATAGACAGACTTACCTACCTGGGAAGCACCAACGATTGAAATAATATTACTTGGCGCCTTTCCAGCTGTGATTGGGAGTTCATTATGGCATTTCGGGCAAAGCCTTCGCTTGGTAACCATGCCGTATCGATCTGTCAGCCCTACCAAAACCTGATCGACATAAAGTTGGTTCTCATGCGGTATCGTAGCTGGATCAATCACCGCTTCCAATTCCTCAATCGAATCCAATCCGAATTTATCTCGATACTGATTTAATATCTCATCCTCTTGCAACGCGTAATTTTCATCATCATCACGATGATGTGTGGCTCTAAATACTACCTGTTCAGGAGAATACTTCGCAAAGCAATAAGGACATACAATATCGTAAAAAGGAAGTCGTTCCTTGGTTGTCTGTTTTTTATCAAACATATTTTTCAAAAATGTAAACATGTTGGTTCCCTCCTATTCAGGAATCAGTTCATAGCTCTGCCCATATTTTTTTCCGTCTGTAAAAAAGAGGCGAATATAATCTTTTTTCTTAATCTCTATTTCAGGCATTACATTATCTCCCGGCTCAAGATCACGGATAAAGGCATACTGAGTGCCATCATCCTTATTTGCTGGAGGGGAACCTTCCTTTTTCACATAACATAAAACATCTTTTGGAATGAGAATCTCCGAAAAAATGCGAATCTGTAGAGTTTGATACTGACTAAACCACTTTTTCCCTCTTTTAAAAGAATAGTAGATTTTGGCTTTACCAGAACTGACATGAATGATGTGATTCTCACCATCTGGCATTAACAGAACAGGTCTACCATTTTGAAGCTGACACGGGAAAATTCGATACGTATATCTCCCATAACCATCTATATATTCCCGGTATCCCCTATGCGCCTTGTACTCTTCACGAGTAAATAGCTTCATAAGCTTCTCATCGATTTGGTCAGGATCAAAAGGGGTATCAAATCGAGATTTGTATACATAGACGCAAGGAACCGATTCTGCCCAGTGCCAATTTATAACGCATTCGTTACCCTGCATGTGGGAGGTGACATCCCTAATCAATGTGTTGGATACTTCTTCCGTTTTACTCATTACACATCATGCTCCTACTCTACCTATCAAACTGATTATTGCTTATTTGTTTAGCATCCTTATTTTTTGCTGATAAATATCTGCCACCTGTAAAGCGACTTTTCTCAGAAGATAGACCTTGGTTAGGCATAGGGAAAAATATCGTAAACAAGGTCATAACAACAGCTAGCAACAAGTCAGCAACTAAGCGAACAACCATGTCTGGATACATACCTGATGCAAATCCCTTCTCAAGCACCAATCCAGCGAGAAGACCCGACACAATTCCACCCAATGTGAAACTTTTAGCTATATATTTGTTGTCAAAGAATAGTCCTAATGCCAATCCTAATAATGCCCCAATCACAAGTAAGCTCACGATACGCAGTACAGCGTACATAAGGCTATCTTCAGTTGAACCTGTTCTCTCTTTTACAAGTTCACGATCTTGACGACTCATATCATAAATTTGTCCGAACACACCTGTTATCTGATCTGTATGTTGAACATCATAATAATTTCCACTGGTTTCTTCTGCAATGCGCTTTAATAGCTCGGTTCCATCTGCACTAACCGTACTCATACCGACTGTATGAACAATGATATGAGACTGTTTGAATGGTTGTAGAGACTTCTCTAGATTCACATCACTGTACCCATCTGACATGAGTACAACCGTATTATTACCGGATTGATTTGTCTCATCTTTTATATGGTTTAAAGCCGTTTGCAATGCCTCTTCTATATCAGTACCGCCAGAGGGGCCCTCGTGGCTAGTCAGTTTTTGGATAACGTTATCTCTGACCTTTTGATTGCTCAATTGCACTAAAGGCTGTAGCACGCTTGCTTGATGATTAAAGGTAATCACCGCCACCCTTGTATCGCTATCCATTCTACGAACCACGTCGGCTGCCGCTTTAAAAAGCTGACCATCCTTATCCGACTCCTGCATACTAGCCGAAATATCTAGCAGCATGACAATATTGTTGGTACCGGACGCTCTTTGAAAATTCGCCCCGTAAACAAATTGTAAAAGCATAGCGACTACACCTAACATGATGAATGTACTTGGTACGAGCATCTTCCATGAGAAACCGACGTAGCGCTGTCTCCAGCCTTGACCATTTAATTGCGGTGAAATTAATTCAGCTATTAAACACATAAGTCCCACAAATAAAGCGTACTGTCCAAAATAAAGTCCCATGACTACCCACTGTGGAAGTTCATTAGATAGTAGGTTTAAGATCATCTCGCCCACTACAAAGCCGATTACTCCACCAATCAAGCTACAGAAAACCATGAGTAGACTTATTTTTTTTTGACTCATGACGATTGCCCCTCTCCTTGCCGGTGAAATAAAAAGCCACTTTCCACATAGGATTCATAATATTTCCTATTGTTACGGTAATACATGAGATCTTCAATACCGAACCCGCCCATGAGTTTGACTTTCTCAATCCCGCTTTTATTCTTTTCATGAATGCAACCCTGCTTGTAATCTTTACTCCCTTGCTCTGTGCGAAATACATATTGAACAAAATCATTGGTGAAATCGGCAAAAAAGTATTTTTCCTCATATCTATACTTTTGCATAAACTGAAACACTTCTATATGGACAGATGACCGATTTTCCAATTCTAAGGCCAAATCTCTATATAGCTGCTCTCTCGTCAAAACGGCCCTGTTGTCATAGGCAACCGTCACATTCGCTCTTGCAAGAAGCTCTTCTTCAAAGGAAAGAGAAAACGGCGCACTGGTCAGAATCTCTGTTCGACACATGTCACATAGCCGCTGGATCATCTCAGTAACTCCTTTTTCTAATAGAAAGGAGATGCTCCCCATGTATTTATCTTCAAAGTAAAAACCGGAACCTCTTTTAGCTTCTACTATATCAATCGATTCCTGTACCACAGCTCCATAGTATTCTTCTATGTTTTTATCTAAATAGTCAACGGCCTCTCGTATGCTCCGTCGTGACATCTCACTTACTTGTACTTTTATTTCTTCTAGCTGCATGACCTGTTTCTCTATTTTCTGATGAATCTCTTCCAATTGCTTTTCATAGTATTTAAGAAGCTCTACTTCCATTTCCAATCCCAAAATCTCATACTTCTTCTCATAAATCATCGGGAAAAGATAGCGCACAAAACTCCTCACACGCTCTTTATCTCGGGTAAATAGACCACCCGTTTTTATCTCTTGTCGATCAACCCTCTGACGATAGAGTTCCTCTAGCTGGTCTTTGCTGTACTCTAGCTGTCGAACTGTTTCTCTTATTCTGGAACGGAGTACGCCAACAAGGCTCTTCTCCGCGTCATTTCCCGAAGTTAATTGATAGGCAGCATATAATCCGTATTTTGGATTTTCAATGATTCTCTCTCTAATAAGCTGAGAGAACTTATCTTTTCCCTGAAAGGAATTTCGTTTGGAACGAGCATCAAGTAAAAAATTTGTTGCAAAAAAGGTCTGACTGCTATCTTCGAACAGTGCTACCTCTGCCTCCTTAAGAGTCATACTCGTAAGTTCTTTGTAGCTAACGCCCGAAGTCATCAGACCTGTCATTTCTTCCAGCTTACTTTCATCAGGCAAAACAGACTTCACTTTTCGTAGAATATACGAATCTGTGATTTCAAGCCTCTCTAGTGCCTCTGTTACATCATAATTCCCTTTTCCCTTCAAACGCTCTAGAAAATGATCATATACTTTTGCAAGTACCGTTAGTGCAATAGCGTGAGTGGGTCGTTTCACTTTAGAAAGTCCAGCGGAAGCATATGTAGGTCTTCCAGTAGCTCCAGTGATATTATGCATAAATTGTGTTCGATTATAGTTCTCGTTACCCTCATATATTTCTGGTTCAACCCGTTTGTTGTTGAGCAGGACTATGTCACTAATCAATTCATAATTATCTTCCCTACCGTTATCAATAAACATTCCCTGCTCATTTTTATCGCTTAGGATATAAACAAGCGAATAGAGCGGAGAATGCTTGTGCTCCACACCTAATGTAACACGATCCTCTGTCATTTGAAGATCCGCACAGAATTGGTAATCAATCTGCTGGTATTCGTTTACCTCGTCAAGGAAGCTAACTCCTATCGACGTAGAAAATCCAAATTCATGACCATTGTTCTTTTCCTGGATTAGAACATACAAATCCAACGAAACATTTTTAAACAATTCAGCAAGATAGCTTTTTACAAGCAACGTAAATTCTGGTACAAGCACATTAGCTATATCATCAGCTCTTGTGACAACCGCAATATTGATTTGTTGATGATAAGTGAACAGCTTGCCCATATCGGCTACGCGATCACTTATCATCTTCATCATTTTATTTAATTCAATCAGTAAGGACTCGTCTTGATAAAACATTTCATGTAAAGAAGCCCGCATCGCTTTTTTATCCGCAGACGGTTGAGGCAATCGGCAGCTATACACATTGGGGCGATCTAAGGTTTCTTCCGCATAAGCGTGAACATAGAGTACCCCTTCGCTATTTTGCCACTTCTGTTCATTACTCGCATAAATCGCTTGGAGTGCGTCTAAGCTCTTATCACCTAAAAAGAGAAAAAGCACAGGGTTCTGAATGCTACGCTGTCCGTTCTCACTATCCAGTTGTTTTTCTAAATCAGAGACATAGTGAGTTGCGAACTGCTCTATCAAATCCCTCATGCTTTTCCCCTCCTAATTCATTATTGTAATGTTTTGCGCATATCGTTCACTTTAGACCACACTTTTTTATAAAAGCGATACATGTCTTCTCCATTTACAAAGTCATCCCGATCGTATTCAAGCTCATTCTTCGCTTCCTGAAAAGCGGTAGTGATTTCATCTAGCTTTGTCATCAATTCCTGGGTATCAAGCGCAGATGTCATCTGATCGCTACGTTTGCTCGCTTTACGTTGAAGAGTAGTCATTTGTTTACCATCCAGGTTTCGGTATTGATTATAGATGGCGTACTCAACATGCTTGTTCACCTTCAATAGATTGACGAATGGTTCCCAAGCCTCTTCTTCTTCGTCTTTGTCATACACATATAGCGCACCTTTTTTGCAAATGGTACTCGTGTATAAAGCTTCAATGAAACGGTTTATCAGCTCTTCCTCACCTTGAATGGACTGGATGATCTGTTCTAGCTCAAGCATTTTGCTCTCAATGTCTTCATACTTCCGCACTTCTTGTTGCAACAAACGAATAAGTTCTGGAGAGCGAATTAAGTTTTCTTTTGCCATCTCTTCGTTAATGCTACCAAACAGATCCTTTGTATAATCCTGCTCCAATCCTTGCTCCATGAAGCCCTTCAGTTCAGTCAGACATCTCTTGATCTCTCCTGGGCTACCTTTAGATGGATCCTTGTCTAGCTGGTATTTGGACAAAAAGGAAGTAATTTCAAATGGCTTCGTAATGATGCAATCGTAACGGTTACTAGTTTTATTTTCGCTGTCTTTTTCGATAATGCATCCGTAACGAACGGCTCTGTCAAATAGGCTGCGAACTCTCGCATTGTACTCTTTTACACGATCATTGAGATACGTTTCTCCCCATGATTTCTCTGGAATAGGGGAAGGCAGGTACGCCCAGTTATTTTTTTCTGATTGTACGAGATGACGACCGATCCCCTCTTTTTCTAGAATGGTTCGCTCATAGCTTTCCTCGTACACTTTTAGCGGTGTATAAGCAAACAGAGGAACACCATTTTTCGTATTCAACCAGAAAATACGGTTTTTAACTCCACTCTCCTTAACAGTAAAGCGAGAGCCACTAATAGACGTGTTTTGATAGTTCTTGATTCCTTTTAAAATAGACGGAGCTTGCAATGGTACGGAAACAAAACCCCACGAAGGGAAATCCATATTACCTAGATTATTACTAAGATGAAAGACTGGAATGGCTTCTTCATCCAATTTACTAGCAATTTTCCGTTCTACGATACGATCTAGGGTTTCGTCTTGCCCGTATTTAATTAGCAAAAACTCTTCCATAGACTTTGTAATTAACTCGCTGAACTTATCAGATAAAAAGTCAGAAATGGAACTGACAATGTCTACTTCTGTTTCCTTGATCCAATTATCAGAGCGCTTCAACAATTCAGCAGTGAAATCACGAATCAAATCATCTGTATCCTTCTGATCAAGGGTTTCGCCTATAACCTTCGCAATATCAGGGACACCAACAATATTCCAGTAATAGGTTTTATTACCAGTTCTATCCATCTCTTCCCCGCCGTTAATCAGGATGTCACCATTCTTTTCAAAAATTTGTTTGAGTGTATTTAAAATCTCCGTAAACACACTGTAAATCCGATTATTTTCCTCATTTAATCGACGATAAAGCTCCTCGTAAAACTCGATCATTTGCTCTAGCTTTTCATGATCGGCAAGTAGCTGATATTCGTTGATTTTTGCTTCTAAATAGCTATTTTTCTTTCTTTCTTTTGAAATGAACGCACTACGAGCATCACCTAGCTTCTCATTAGCTGTTTCACGTGCTCCCTCAATCTCTCTTGGGAAACCCTCTATATTCAATTTCAAGCTTTCAATATAAGACAGGATCATTTTAAGCAAGGAAAACCCCTTATCCGAATGGATCAAACGCGATGCGAAAAATGGCCCTTGTTGTGCGTGCAAAAATACCCTTGTAATCATTTCGCCAAATGTAGTGGTCAGCTCTCCAGGTAGCTGCTTCTTACACTTGATGTATTCCTCTCTCGCTTTAGCGAGATAGCCCTGCTCCAGCTCATGATCGATACTAACAAGTTGTTGGGTGATCACATTGCTATAGCTAAGACGTTCACTATTTTCGTAACCTGGAATAGGTTCAGGAACGCGCTCTTCAAACTTTTTGGAGATTGAATCGATATCGATGCTTAATTTGCGAGCAAATTTTTCTGCATCCTCCTGTGTAGGAGCAACGGTGAACATATTCTCCATTTTTTTAAACAAACGATACGCCAAATAAGTAGTCATCTCTTCAATCGGTAATACCGCAGAAGAAGCTCCAATTACGTTGTATTGATAGTTGGCCGCATAAGCTTTTGGCATCTGATTAATGTTGGTGCGAATGTTACTAATATAATCGTGAATCGCAAACTCTTCGCCCGACCGTTTTTCTTCACTAGCCATGAAGTTGGTGATATTCTCTGCCGTAACATTCATGCAGTAATCATAGGCATTTTCTAATGATTTGCCTTCCAGATTGGTTGCAGAAATAAGATGGCACAGATTGAAGGGAGGCATCGGAGAGGACACGTTTAATACGTTGCCATATTGTTGTTTGAAGCGCTCCATACGTTCATCTGCATTCATCCAATAATCTAGCTCTTTTAACGCTGCATACCCGTTTTTCATAATGTAATCGCGTGTATGCGAGCTGAGACTTTTATTAGCCAAGTTAACGTCTGGCGTAAATAGATAGCCAAGCGAATTAACTTTATCTACTCCCGCACTGCCGAATTCTCTTTCCAAAATACCACGAACAATATAGGCAATATCCATGAAGCAACCACTACCGGTTCCACCCGAAATACCCGTTAAAATAAATACGATCAGCTTCTTGTTAGTGCCTTCCGTAAGCATTTTAATCTTTTTCTCGATGGTTTGAACAACCTGAGTAATCTTTGTGAATAGAAGTAAACGACCTGCCTGTCTCACCCCTGATGCTCCACTAATTCCATCTGTAATCGTCAGCTCAGGTGACAGCCAATCCGTAATATACGGTTCCAAAATGCTTCTGTTCTGCAATACTCCACCGATCTCCGGATTGGAAAGCAATACAAACTCAGAGATTGGATCAAGTCCAATACCCTTATAACGCTTGTTACGGTCATGCTCATTGGTTTCAAAGGCTACAAATTCAATATTATCCGGTTTTTCTTTCCGCTTTTTCGATAGAGCATCTACTGGTAATTTAAAGCGTCTGTTTACCTGATATTTTAAACGGAGCAAAGCATCAATCCCTGTTCCACCTAAACCTATAACAAGCATAGGGTTATCGATGGTATCTACCCGAATCTTATCACTAACGATTCCCCCGCCTAATGATACATCCAACTGTTGAATATGTTCTCTTACTACTGCTTTCATATAATCGATCCTCTCCTAGACGATATAGTCTATAAAGACTGATTTGTTTACACCTGAAAGGGATACTTTGATCCGATCGTTCTTTTTTAATTCCCTTCCTTTACTTGCATCTAGCACTCTTCCAGCCTTTTCAATCTGACATTCAGATTTGTTCAAAATGATCAGCGTGTCATTTTTACCTGGTACAAAAATGATCTTGTCAGTCTCCTGAAACTCTGGGGCCAGCTGCAACAGTTGATGCAATTTGACCTTTCCTTTAAAAGTATTCAGTTTTTTATACTGCGGGCTTGATTTCTCGCCTGTATCCTCATTGTAAATTTCGATAGCCATCTGTCCCATAAATCCTTTGTTAGCCTTCTTCCAAATGGACAGTACGTAAAAAATGACAGCTAGAACTAAAATAAGACCAAGAGTCCCTGCAATTACTATTAACCACGGAAAAGGCTTTTCTTCCCCTGTCGGAGCTGTTGTCGGCTGTTGAGTACCCGTTGCCCCTGTATTTGTTGCATCAACAGTAACAGGCTGTGTTTCTCGATAGAAACTGCTATCCTCCGCTTTTACCTTAATCTCGTATTGATGGGAGGATGGGACAGCGAAGTTCCCAGTGAATCCGCTACCCGTATTGGTTAGTACGATTTCGCTTGTTTTTTTGTCTGTTAGGTCGTTAACAAGTAGTTTTGCTTTCATGCTTTTATAAAGATCGGTGCTGGTCATTTTTTGCCCGTTACTGACCAGTTCTGCTTTGATTTGGATATCATCGCCGACTTTAAATGTTTTATTTGGTATCGGCTCCATCGAGAGCTGCAAATCATAATTAAAGATCATATTAATATCGATCTTGTCCTTAGCTACCCCTTTTACCTGCAATTTCCAATCCCCTTGTTGGGGCTTCAGCATTTTAATCATAGAATACGCACTAGATTTGGAAAAATGCACCTGATTAGACGGGATCGTTACGGTTTTTCCAGATGGATCAAACAGCTTTACCTGAACCGAATTCGTTGACATAATGGATATATTTGCTTCCAGCACATTGGTATTAGGGATCGAGATCGTTACATCCTGAAAAGCTCCATTAGCAGTAAGATTTTTGACAGGAACAACCTTTAGCTTCAAATGATTAGCAAAGATCTCACTTAAAATTTGTGGTAGCTTGTCAGCTGTACTTGTTTCAAAAAATTTACCATTCGTCTCTGTCGCAATCTGTTGCAGAGTCGTTCTGTTCAACTGCCCGTCTGCATTCAATCCAATAGTGTATATCGGGTATCCTTTACTTTTTGCCACTTTCACAGCATCCTGCAATTTTTGATCAGACATCTGTTGCGTACGGTTGGAATCTTTATTTAAAAAATTATTTCCATCTGCTAGCAACACGACTATGGGTGAATGCGCAGGGTCATGTCCTGCATCAAGAATTTTGACTGCTTCTTCGACCCCCACGGAGATATCTGTATAAGGACCTTTTTGTAAACTATCAATAAAAGATTTGATCTGTTGCTTGTCCTGATCTGTTTTAACTTCAATCAGTGCTTTTTCTCGCTCAATTTTATCCGTGTAAGCGATGACCCCGATCTTATTCCCCTGTACAGAAGTCATATCTACAAACATTTTCATCGCTTCATTGCTTACTTTATTTTTATCACTTTGAGTCATGGAATTGCTGACGTCCACCACCAACACAGCGTCCATTTTGTCTCCACCAGTTTGTGCAAACCCAAACGTGGCACCTGTGGTTAGAGAAGCCAACAGAAGTCCCACGCACAATATACACTGAAGCACTCTCTTACATTGAAGCATGTTAGTGAACCTCCGCTATTTATTTTTTGTGAGAATTACCCATTTTTTGATCAACTATTGCAAAGAATGTGACTATATGACAAGATTACCACTATATTTTACAATAAAAAAGAGTAAAGGAATGTAAGATCCATATAACGTTATACGGAAACATGTACTAATATGTTACATATTTCGACATTGAATATTTGGAGAATGATAGATGATAACTTATATCTTTTTCGCTGTTGCTTTGGTACTACTGGGCTATCGTTTCACTCAACTGTGGCTATCTAAACGAAAAAGTAAGACAGAAGCGGAGATGGATCAGTATCTTCATGCCCTGTTAAACAATGAAGGTGAACAAAAATGAAGACAAAAATTGGTGTTCAATTTAGAAAGACAGCCAAAACAACATACGCCTTTGAACGTTTGAAATATTGTCCAAAATGCCATTCATATTCTGTCTTATGGGATACCGAATGTCCATTTTGTGAAAAAACAGTAAAACTCCTACCTATCCGTGCTGTCTCTTCTGCCACTACAAGACGTAACGTTCAAATTCGCTTTCTTTGGATTGGTCTATTTGTCTGCCTCTCCGCTATCTTTGCCAATACGCCGATGAACCTTGCACTCGCCTGTGGAGGAGGAGTTGTCCTCTTTTCACTCTTTTGGCTTATGCAGAAGCGCTACGGCTCCTATGAAAAAAACGTTCACTTTCAGCAATTGATCCTAACAGAGCATGAGAATATTAAAAATGCTCTGTATAGACATCTTGAAGATATTGACTCAGATGTGAAGGCAAAAAGATACAAGGATGCCTATGAAAAAATCCGGGAAGTTGGCTACTTTATCGACTCCGATTTGGTAAAAATTCTCAAAGTTAAATATCTCAATCGTTTTGTTCTGCGCAAGGACATGGAGCTGGAGTTAGACACATTGATCCCTTCTGATTACAATCAGAATTTTATTGAATATCTTCATGAGGTACTTAAAGTCCAACCTTGGCTAGTAAAACAAACAGTGCTAGATTATGTAATTCAACATAAGACATATATTCTTCAAAGTAATAATGGCGTGCAAATACTTGGTCAAGTAGCCGGTGCCTCCCTTCGAGTGAGAGCTCATGTAGATCAGTATCAGGATTTTATCATTGAGTTCATAGCGTATTTGCCTAAGGAACGTTTGGTTCGTTTAGCTAAAATGGTAAGCGCTCATCGAGACAGTCATTGGGAAAAATTATATGAAGCTACCAAGAAACAAGTGGATCAACATTATTCGTTCGATCCAGAATTGAAAGGATTGCTATGAAGGAATTTATTAGCAAGCTGGTCCCTGTCTATCAACGGTCAATTTGGATACGTAATATCCTACTAGTCTTGTTCCTACTAGCTTTAGTAGCAGTAGGTGTAAAAATTAGATATAGCCTGAAAAAAATCGATTTATATGAACAAGCAAAAGCGTATTACACAGAAAAAAACTTACTAGCGGCGGAAGAGAGTTTTGCTAAGGCAGAAGCCATTACTACCATTGCTTACGGCGATGAAGTATGGAGCACGTCATTGTCAGCACTAACCTCAATCCGCCAAAAACTAGAAT
The DNA here is from genome assembly GCA_007833815.1 of Brevibacillus laterosporus. Taxonomy (NCBI): domain Bacteria; kingdom Bacillati; phylum Bacillota; class Bacilli; order Caryophanales; family Paenibacillaceae; genus Brevibacillus; species Brevibacillus laterosporus. Next base: position 855,531 of record CP033464.1, read on the forward strand.
CCATCTCCCAGCAGGTTCATTTTGCTATGCGTGATAATGATGTAGAGGAGATGCTCGATTTATATACGAGCTATCACACGTTTAAGCAGCAATCCCTGCAAGAAGAGCAGGTATTAGCAAATTTTTTCACGCAGATTTCTGAAGGTCATACAATTGAAGCTACTTTAAAAACATACTTCCTTTCTATCAAGGAAGCATATACCAAGTCTGTGCAAGCAAACCTTACAAAAAAAAAATATAGTGATGAAGGTTTTATTCATTCCCTTGTCGCTATTCCCGATGAATTTTTTGGTGGGAATAAACAGAAAAAGCAGGAGCTCATTACCTTATTTCGTTCCTATGATCAGAAGAAATTTAAAGACATAACAAACAGAAGCACCTTTGAACAAGTAATTGAAGCAGCGGCCAAAAGTCTACGTGCCTACAAGCAAGTGGATATACAAGGCGATTGGTTAATCGCTCTACTCGAAAGGTACGCAAGCTCTGAGATCAAGCGGACCATCCGAAAAGATGACCTAGACACATTTATTACGCAGGCAAAGGCCTATCGTCAGATTAATGACGTGCTAACTACTAGCTCTGAAACTATTGGCATCATTGACCGCCACCTCGCCTCTCAGATAAAACAAGCAGAACGATACACACAAGGAAATCAGTATAATAAGGCACGAGACCTGTATCAAAAGCTGAGCGCTCTTCAGGATACATCCCAGCTCGTGGCAGAATTAGAAGAGCACTGGACGAAACATGATCCAACTCGCTTACTGAAAGAGAAATATCCAGATAAATCGTTTGATTTGGTCGTGACTGGCGAAAAACGATGGGGCTCCAGGATTTATGTCGCAGGATTTTCAGAGGCAGATCGACATCTTCATTTGGCAGCAAAAATGCCGGATGATTATACTCCCCTCTTTTTAGAAGAATCATTTGAATCGGACATAAAACCAAAAAGCCTGAGCATTTCGGATATATTAACCGACAAAGAGGCTCCCATCATTATTGTAGAAGCAGAAGGTAAGGAACGCCGCTCTACTTATTATGGATTTGTTCCTGATCTATCAAAAAAAATATGGGTGAAGAGGTTTGAAGTTGCGGCAGATGGATTTTCAGTGGAAGGTCCAGGTTCTGTGGTTCTTGAGAATGCAGAGGGTAGGGGAGAATATGAAATTGCTACTTTTAAGCTAGAAGATAAAGGCCTTGAATATGAAGAGAAAAAAGTAGACTATCTAACAGCAAATCCCGAAGTTGATCCTGAAGCAGAATTGGAAACAAAACCATGGTCGGAAGCGGAGTCTGGATCAGAAAAACCATCCTCTTTACATAATGATGCAACATCAAATCCAAAAACAGACGTAGGAGCAGGTGGGTCTACTACAGAATCCATCAATGTTTACGCTGGTCCTGGAGAAGAGTACGGTATTATTGGTCAAGTCAAAAAGAGCAATTCGATCGAGGGTGTGGCTGATCAAAACGGTTGGTATCAAATCTCATTTAACGGTAATTCTGGCTGGATACGTCTTGATCAATTACCGTAAAGGAATCCTGTAAAAAATGAGTCCTACAAATTAAACAAGTTGGCGGAATCATGATTTCCGCCAACTTGTACAAGAAAAAGAGCTATGTGTTATGAATTTTAAACTGAGCTAATAGCTTTTCTAATTCTTTTACTGTTTCATTCATTTTAATAGAATGATTCGCCATCTCATTCGTTGAAGCCGATTGAATTCGAACAGATTGTACAGTTACATCTGTAGACCCAGATACTTGTGTTGAAGTAGAAGATATTTCGGATAAAGAAGCGTTTATTTCTTCTGTTCCCGCTGACATTTCTTCTGTTGTTGCAGACACTTCTTGAATCTGATAAGTGATTTCATTTATTTCTTGAACAATTGCAGAGAACGTTTTTCCTGCTTCATTAGCAGTTACTATTCCTTGTTTTGCTTCTTGTTGACCTTTCTCCATTACATGTACCGCGTCTTTTGTATCTCGTTGGATAAAGGTAACCAAATTATTAATATCACTTGCTGACTGTTTTGATTCCTCCGCCAGTTTTCTTACCTCATCTGCAACTACAGAGAAGCCTCTTCCATATTCGCCAGCACGTGCTGCTTCAATCGCAGCATTTAACGCTAACAAGTTTGTCTGTTCGGCAATGTCTGTGATTGACAACAAGGCTTTATCAATCTGCTGTGTATTTGTAAGCAAGCGACTTATAACAGCCGATGTTTCCTCTACAGCATCATGAATAGTATCCATTTGAGTAATAAATTGTTCCACTACTTGGCTACCCTCTCTTGCCTGCTCCACTGTAGTTATTGCTAATTCTGCAACAGTAGACGCAGACTCGGCAACTCTCTGTACCCCAGTTGACATCTCGTCCATAGCCTTAGCACTTTCTTGTATACTAAACATTTGTCTTTGTACTTGCTGGTTAACTTCATCAATTGTTTCCACAGCATTACTAGAAATAGTAGAAACGTTTTGTGTTTCATGTAGCATATTGTCTGTTGAAGTCATTACCGTTTGTGTTGTTGCTTGTACTTTCCCCATCAATTCCTGAAGATTCTCTAACATACCATTGAATGAAGTAACAATACTTCCCATCTCATCGTTTGAATCGTAAGAGGTGCGAATTGTTAAATCTCCTTGAGCTACTTGTTTCATATCTGTTTCTAGTAAATCAATAGGATGCCTAATGGATTTACTAATGATATACCCTATAATACTAATAAAGATAACAACTAGTAAGGCAACAAAAGCAAACAAGAGAATAGTATAATTGGCTTCCACGTAATTATCTTTTTGGAGCTTATCTGCTCTTTCTTGCAGATTTGTAAGTAATTTATGGAGAGAGGTAATCGCTTCTTGTCTGGCAGGCTGAAGTTCAGACAAATAGTAGGTATAAGCTTCTGCATTTTTATTTTGACTAGCTAGTAAAATGGATTTGCTTGTAAGATCATGTAGCTGGTCGAAATTTTTGCTAAAACTATCGTACAATTCTTTTTCTTCCACTGGAAGTTTGGTGCTTTCTATTTTTTTGATTAAATCATCATTCTCTTTTCGTAATTCCTTAATGATTGCATCAAGTTGATTGTTTCTTTTTTCATCAGTGGTAATCATATATTCCAATACATCCATATGAACCCTGAAGAAATTAGATTCTAAATCTCCTAACCACTGTATTGGCAGTAAGCAATCTTCATACATTCCTAAAGCTGCTTCATCTCCCTTTTTAAGCCCGTTATAACCTAGTGTGGATAAGGCAACAAAAGATAATATGGAAGTTAAGATGATAAGTAATAATTTTGTTCTTATTTTTACGTTCTTAAATAACCGCATCGAGTCCTCCTTATAGGAAATTTTTCTAATTTATTATATAACGTGCCGAGATAAAACGATACTTAATTTAAAATATTTGATGAATTTTGTCGAAAGCACTAAAATAATGGCGATATTAATAAAAATTAACAAATGAAAGAACATGGTCAGTCGTGTTATTAATATGAAATCGAGACAGAATTTATCTGTATCTACTCAAGATAGTACAACATCGCTATCAAGCTAAGAAATTTGTATCCTTATAATCAAAAAACACTATTCTTTTTTAGAAATATACAGGAAGAATGACGTTTTATAATAGAATTGTATTCTACACAACAATAAATTAACGTTGATGTTTACAAATGTGCATATACATTTGAAGCCTAATAGCTTTTTTGCTACTAGGCCTAAATGATCACATATGTCAATTATGCTTACCGTTTACCCTTGTAACCTTTTATTAGTAAAAAATACCAAAAACCAATCTCAGCTAATGCAGTAATACCAAATATAGGCCAAATTTTCCCTGAGCAAAGCTCTCTATAGAAAAATTCAAGTTCATTGCCATATCCCCTTGCCAATGAATTCAAAAAGAAAACAACTGGAGCTAGTATGGTAAAAACAAGCGTAATGACAGAAAAAAGGATATGCTTTTTCTTAATCATGCAAACAATTGTAAGTATGATAGTTACTAAAATGAATAGGTAGTAAAAAATCCAAAACCAGAGTGGCATTGTCCCCATAAAAATTTGCTCCCTTCCAGTATCTAAATAGTATGTATTTTAACTATTCTGGTAAATAATCTATGTTACACTCTTGATGGTTTTCTCGATAAGATCGTCTAACTGGTAATCATAAAATCTTGAACCTTGATGTCCTCCTTGGGCAAATTAAATAATTGTTCAATCCTTAATGTGTTTGCATCAATGATACTAAATTTTCCTCCTATCTCAGAATCGTTCTTTATTTGTGATAAAACAAAAATTTTGTCTTTAATTAACTGTGATTTCATTAAAGGTATATCAAAACTCAGGTTATTTTTTACAGAAAAGTGATCATCAAGAACCAACAAACCAAAGTTTCCATTATAATCCGCATATGTTAGGTAGATTGTATCCGTTTGATAAAAAAACATTTTATCGGCTACTGCTACTTCAGAGGGATATTTATTATACATGATGTTTCCTGAATTTATATTTAGTATAGTTAAACTTTCTTTCGTATTAAGTAATAAAAAATCCTTTACTCTTAACATCTCGCTTGCTCCATCATTAACTTGGTAGACTTGATCAATGTTCCCCTTATGTCTGTTAATAACATGAACCTCGTTATGCTCTGTTTCCACATTGTAAATAAGAACAAATATATTCTGGTTATCGTAGATTGCATTATTTATAAACGAGGGTAATGTAATACTGTATTCCTTTTTATAAATTCGATCAGTTACTTTAAAAACATTATCCGAAATATTTGTGTTAAAACTCTCCACTTCAATATCCTTTTCTTTTATAAAAAAAGTATAGGGAGCATTGAGTTTTTGTTCAGTTACTTCGAAATTATTATTAACAATGTAATATTTTGAGACATGTTCAGCTGGTAACATCAGATTATTATCAGAATTTTTCCCCATAATAGGAGTATCACTAATTTTTAGTGTTACTTTATCGTATGATTTCCCATCATTTGTCGCCACAATATGACTTTTATCCTTAAATGGGTTTGAATATAAAAACAAGTATTGGTAATCGCTTACTTTGTAATCTGTAGTAATATTTTTGACGTATAGGGCTACACCCACAGAAGCAATAATTAGTAATACTGTACCCCAAAGTAATTTCTTCTTTGTTCCAATCATGCAAGTCACCTTTTTCCATAAATCAATTTTCATAAAAAGACTGTAAAGAACTGCTTATTCTTAGAAATGATAAAGCCAATACACTTTCGTTAATGAGGAAAAGAGTGTGCAGGACACACTCTTTTCCTCATTAATATTCTACAGTATTTTTTGAATTTTCAATATCTGCTGGAGTTACAGTAAAACCTCCATCTGCATCAACATCGAAACCTTGTTCATCCCATGCCTTCCAGACTAATTTAGAACAATAGTAAGAAGATGTAAAATGTTTGGCTACATCCAATTTGTATGGTTTCCCTTTCTCCCCATATGCAAATTTTTGAGCATTGATATAATCTGTATCATCAGCACCTTTGACGTATAACTTAAGTGCTGAATCAAATCGATTTCCCCAGTTGTTTTTATAGTTACGTACACCTTCTTCTGGCCAAGCTTCTACAATGTAGTCATTATTTTTTCTCACGATTGCAGCATGTCCATGTCTCCACATAGAAGTTTTATTATCATATGTAATTAATATATCCCCCACAGTACCCATTCTTCCGCTAGAGGCCAATGCTTGTACCTTCTGTTGTTCTTCTTGAATTTGCTTATACTTTTCCGGTGCATTTTTTTTCAGATCATTCAGGCTCGTTTCTTCTGCTACCATACTATGGAGTTTGCCTTGCAGTGCTTTTGTTCTAGCTACTTCAGTCTCTTCAATTTTTCTCTCCAACTCAGCTTGAATTTCAGGTGAGGACATGTCCAGATAGCCTTCTTCTAATTCTTGAGAAGCCTGAGTAAGCGTTGGAACTGCAGAAACAGTTAATGCGGCTATTGCAAGGAACAAAATAATCTTTTTAATTTTCAAAAAAACACTCCTTTTTTTAAAATATAAATACTAACTAGTCAGTATTTATATTATATTTATAGTATAAGTTATGTTTAAAATCAACCATTTTTTTCTATAGGAGGTAATTATAGTTAATGAATACAGAAAACAAGCATAAATTAAAAAGCCAAGAATCTTATAAGAAAATTATAGAGGCATCTTTTAAAGTTTTCGCTCAACATGGTTTTGATAAAACTTCAATTGACTTAATAGCAAAAGAGGCAGGATATACAAAAGGAACATTTTATTTACACTTTACCAGCAAAGAGGAGTTTTTTTTGAGACTAATGGAAACCAGGTTAGAGAAATATAAGCAGCAATATGAACCTTTACTAAATTCAAATGATTCAATGGAGAATTTAATTAAACAAGGAATAGATATTTTTTACAAGGTAAGCTCAGAAGACAATTGGATACCTATTTTTTTCGAATTCTGTGCTAATGCGATTAGAAACGAAAAATTAAAGGAAGGAATGTCTACGTACTATAAAGGATGGGTTAATTTAATTGCTTCCGTTCTGCAAAAAGGAGTAATGACTAATCAACTACCTAAAGATTTAAATGTTAACGAAATGGCTGCTGTAATTATTGGGTTACTTGATGGACGAAATTTACAAAGAAATTTTGTTCATAATAACATCGACCAGAATAAAATGGAGCAAATTATAAAACGAGTAATCGGCCTACCAGCATGAAAAGACCTAAATTATTTTCATTCCAAGAAACATTAAATTAAGTTGCTGATAATTACCTTCCACCTACGCTACTCACACTTTTTTGAGTAGGAGACTTTTTCAAATGAAAGATAAGAGCTGTTCCATTACATCTCAATCAAGCTATAGGGAGTGCAAAAAATAGCCGGTTTTCCATCATACTAATGGCGAACCGGCTATTTTTATATAATTCAAAATCACCTGGTTCCTCATAATATCCGCCTCCACGGTAATGATTTATCCACCCGCCCAAAATCGGCATGCTTTTTTTAGACCGTGTCCTATACAAAGAACACACCAGCACCAGCTTTGTTATAGTTAAAACCACAGTAAGTTACTTGGTAATCAGTTTATTCTCTTTCGATTTGAGCCATTCTCTCTGCCGACTTCTCGATGAAATGCATCGGGTCGGCGGTTCCGCTGTCGGCATAAAAACAAAGCGCTTTTTACAAGAAGTGCCTCCAGAGGAGATCGAAAAAAGTAATTTGTACAAAATCCCACTTTTTGATATTCCGCTGGAAACGCCTGCAAGCATACGATGCGTATAATGATATGTTTCTGCTTGAGCGAGTTGGTCAAGCCGATGAAGTAGCTCATTCGGTTATCTATTTAATGACCAATTCTTACACAACAGGTAGCACGCTTTTCCCAGATGGGGGCTACATTTTACGTTAAACATTAGTGAAATTCGTTGAAAAGAGCGCTGAACGAGGCAGATAATTTCCTTTCTCTCTTATACAATGATCCAATACAAAAGGATCGTACAAAAAAATGGACAGGGAATTTTTCCTGTCCATTTTCTTACTATACGTATTTCATTATTATTTTTCTTGCTACAATTATTTTCCTCGCAACAATCATTTCTCATTTGTCTTCTGTTGGCATAGGCAATGGTACTCTCCAATTCAGGTCATAACGCTTTTCAGCCAACTCTGAAGTAAGGCTGAGCTTTTGCGGGAATTCTTTCATTTCATAACTCTGCAATTTCATTCGGATATGATTTCTGCCTTGCTCATCCTTTCCTATCATTTTAAAATTTCCACCTGTATCCTCATATATTTTGCCCTTCTCATCTTTTATCGTCCAACCAAAGCGATTAATAATTTTATCTGTATCATCATCCACTATAATCGTATCTCCTATATTAATATATGATACACCCTTTACATAAACATCTAGTGTAATAGTAGCATGCTTCTCATCCTTTGGAGATGCTTCATTTAAAGGTTCGTCAAAGGTTACTGACTTAATCTCAATTGTTTTGCCATCCTTATCTACTCTTGCAGGTTTATCAGCAAGCTGCTTCGGCTCAAATGATATGTCCAGCTTATATGGTTCTGTTTTTACTAAGGAATCCAATACTAGTGTATATTGATGATCAGGAGACAGAGGAGCAAATCCGTACTTCCGTATAGAATGACCATATTGATCTATTGTCTTGCTTGGAGTAGCAATCTCCCTAGTTAGATCCTTTACTTCCTCTCCCTTTTCATTTTCAACATGATAATTCAATTTATAATCATCATAGCGAACATAAGGGGCAGCTGAAGCTATTTTTCCTTTCACTTGTTTGCTTTCCTGGACTAATCTTTTCTTTGCCTCTTCCGTCCATTTTGTTTCATATTCGACACGCGCAGCAGTCGGTGAATACATAATACTGTTTAGATTGATTTGCAGTCCCTGTGGCGTGGTATACGTCTCATTCATTGGTAGCACCTTTGAAGCCGTAATTGATTTTTCTAAATCAAAAGGAATCTTTAAGGACCAATTCCCCTTAACAGAGTCGATCTGATCTCCCTCGAACTGTAATAAAAGCTTCTGTTCTTTTGTTTCCCCTGGGTTTTTTAGAGTGAGATATCCATATTTCTCATCGTTACGATCCATCCCATACATTCTGGTTTCTTTAATTACATTCCCTTTCAAATCTGTTACCTCTACTTTACTTATATCAAGCTTATCCGGATGAATAAAGTTATTCTGCTGATCCTTGATCGAATATACGGCCACAATTCTCATTGGGTCAGCCAATATCTCCTTTATTTCAACAGTATAGCCCTGATCCGTAACAGAGGCATTTACCTTCTGTGAAAAGCCCTCCTGTGCTGCATATTGCAGTTCTTTATCAGAACTGCCTTCAAATAACGATTTAACATAGGCAGCAAAGGTAGGTGATACATATGAACCCACCGATACCGTTAAAAGCAGAGCGCAGCTTATTGAGACTGGAAATACCAAAGTACCTAGTAGACGCGACCTTTTTCTTTTATAGGCTACCGCTTGGTCAGGCATCACAAAAGTAGGCTGATCTAATTCCCCAGCTACTTTTTTTAGAGCTTGTGCAATCTGTTGGTCAAGATTAGTCATGCATGATCACTCCCATCTCGGTAATTACCTGTGTTTCTTTTTCTACTTGTATTTTTTCAGCGATTAACCTTCTTGCCTTATGTAGCCTTGACTTTACCGTTCCCTCAAACACACCAAGGATTTTTGCGATTTCAGCTATACTAAACTCTTCGTAATAGTAAAGAACAATTGCAGAACGATGCTTCGGCTTCATCGTCTGGATCGCTCGCCAAATCTGTTGCTCTGTCTCCTTTTGGAGAATATTCTCCAACGGACTTTGGCCAGGATCAATGTAGTCTGCGTATTCTTCCGTTTTTTTCTTTCTACGCACCATATTAAGCGCCCGATGCGTCACAATTTTCATAAACCACGCTCGAAATGATGTCCCTTTTCGTTCATCATACCGATAAAGTGATTGATATGCCTCCCACAGTGCTTCTTGAACGGCATCCTGAGCTAGATGGTAATCGTGGACGATCAAAAAAGCGACTCGAAATGCCGTAGTTAAGTGAGGTTGAACAAGCATTTCAAAACTAACTGACCCTCCTTCTCTAGCTTCTGGAAAATGCTGATTTTCCTTCACGTAAAAAACCCTCCTCGTTTTCCCTGTCACTCCTTATTCACCATCTCTCATGTTTTGGTTCAAAAAAAGAGGAAAATATCTTTTTACATGTGTACAGTCCAACTATGTTTATATTTTACTACCTATGGATTACACCCACCTTTAGTTTGACAGCTGTCTACTTCCTAAGACTGATTCTTATTTAAATATTAAATATTATAATGATTAAACATTATAGATATCCCACATCTAGTTCTACATACACAACACATTTTTAAAAATAGTAAAAAAATGAGGGATAGGAAATCATGAAGAAAATGACTCGAAGCACGAATCTCGCCGTTCTACTATTATCTACGCTCGTTTTCACAACTTCCACACCACCTATTAGCGTATCTGCATTGGAATCATCCGCACCAGCTACTTCTAGCTTACATGGTCCACAAGACTCTAAAGAAGTAGAAGCATTTGCTGATCAAATACTTGCAGATAAAATGAAGAAGTTCAATGTTAATGGCTCTAATTTTGTTGTCGTCAAGGACGGAAAAGTAGTAGTAAACAAAGGCTACGGATATGCAGACAAGGAAAAGAAAACCCCTGTTGATAAAAACACTGTCTTTCAAATCGCTTCTGTTTCAAAAACGTTTACAGCACTAGCCGCGATGCAGCTCGTAGAACAAGGAAAAATGAATCTCGATCATGACATACAAGAGTATCTTGGCGGATTAAAGGTACCGAATCAAACAGGAAAACCACTAACCTTGAATCATCTGCTCACTTATACAAGTGGTGTTGATCTTCCTGATATAACAACATACGTATCGCCTGAATTTATTGATAAAGACATTCCAATGAAAGAGTTTTTGGTTGACCATATGCCAACTGTGGTAAGGACACCTGGAGAAGCTTATACCTATGACAACTTTGGATATTTATTGGCAGGATATGCTGTAGAAAATGTGAGTGGTATACCCTTTGCACAATATATGGATAAGAAGATATTTAAGCCGTTAGGTATGAACTCAACTAGTGCTCGGTTTACACCTGAGCTTCTCGCAAGAATGGCCACCCACTATAAACCTACCGGTGAGGCACATGAGACAAATGGACATGCCCCAACCGATGGACCCCAAGGTAGCATTATATCTACAGGAGATGACATGTCCAAGTATATGATTATGCAGCTACAAAAGGGGAACTTTGAAAACAAAGAAATAATTAGTAAAAAAGGCATGGATCAAATGCACACTTACCAAGTCTTTGCCGAAAAATCAATTCCAATGACAACTGTTGGGGGATTTGAAGGGTACTTTAATAATCTTATGAATGGTCAGCATGTGGTTTTAAAGGGAGGAAGTATGCCTGGACATCAATCCTTGATGGTATTATTGCCTGAGAAGAATGTTGGTCTCTTCATGTCCTACAATAATGATACAATGATGAGCTTGGAAGTGTACGAGGCGTTCATGGATCACTATTACCCTCAGAAAAAAACTCCGAAATCTACCTACGTGCCTCTAAATGAAAAGGACGCTAAAAAGTATCTCGGAATATACCAAAATACGCGCCTATTTTTCTTAAAATCTAAGTTTTCGTATGCAAACGGCAATTTGGTTATGGAAACAGGTACTAATGGTAAGCACACTCTGAAAATGATCAATCCTTTGTTATTTGAAGATGAAGCCGGAAATAAATTGGCTTTTAAGAAGGATCATAAAGGAAATATCGAGTATTTTTATTATTCAAATCCAAAAAGTTTGGATTTTGTTTCAGATGCACAAAAAATACACATGAAGCAACCTTTTTCAGATGTCCCTGCTAACAGTAAATATAAATCATATATTGATAATCTACACGCATTTGGAATCATGGGAGCAAAATCTGGAAACCGTTTTGATCCACAAGGTACCATGACCCAAGCGGAATTTGCGAATACACTTTTTCGTGCTCACGGATGGTATGGAGTTGCCTCCGTCATAGATGAAAATAAACAGAAGATGATAGAAGGCATACCTAATTTTGATGCGAATGCTCCAATCACACGACAAACGGCAGCTGTTATGATCCAAAATTTAAAACAAGTGAAACCTACAAGGAAAATTACGTTAACTGGTCAAACAGATACTTGGGCAGTTGATGCAATCCGTGCATTGATTTCAACAGGAATTGTTGATCCAGACACCAAGGTTAATCAAGATGGTTCTGTAGATTTCCGTTCCAAACAGCCTTTGCTTCGTCAAGAAGCTAGTGCCTTACTTGATAAAGCTTTTGGCTACTACTCTTCACTATAAACACTACTCAAAAAATAACCTTTGTTAGAAACGTTACCAACAAAAAGAAGCGTCAAAGGAACGAGGTTGTTCTTTGGCGCTTCTTTTTTATAAGCATGAAAATGATTCATACCATTTTCTATGCTTGTAACATTTTATTTAGAATAAAGGTTTCAACTACCTTTGCCACACCATGGTTCATATTAGTATCTGTCACATAGTTAGCTACTTCTTTAATATCATCAGGTGCATTGCCCATTGCGACACCAAGCCCTGCAAAGGTAATCATAGCAAGATCATTGTAGCTATCGCCTATAGCAATAACTTCTTCTTGTTCAATTCCTACCTGCTTAATGAGCTGGTGCAAGCTAGTTCCTTTGTCTACACCAGCCTCTGTGAACTCCAAGAAAAATGGCTTAGATCGCATCACACTCAATTTACCCTCTAGCTGTTTTTGCAGTTTCTTTTCCACGATAGCTAGTTTTGTAGGCTCGTCTACCATTAGTACTTTTACTACTGGTCGTGTAATAGCTTGTTTAAAGCTATCTACTTCTTTAATGTGCATTCCTGTAATTTCAGATTCTTTTTTGGTATACGCAGTAATTGTTTCTGCTACGATATCATCTCCATCATAGGTAAGAATCGAAACATCTTCTTTTTTACTAATGTCGTATAGGCCATGCACCGTTTCTACTGGTAGTGTGCTACTAAATAATTCTTCTTTAGTTTTGTAGTTTATAATTTTTGCACCATTAAAGGATAAAATGAAGCTCCCGTATTTTTCTAGCTCTAGCTCTTCTGCAATATGTATCATTGCGAAGGTGGGACGACCAGATGCGAGAACCACTTTTACTCCAGCTTCTTGTGCCTTCATTAATGCTTTTTTTGTACGTGCTGAAATGGTGTGGTCATCTTGAAGCAGAGTATCATCTAAATCGAGGACAATCATTTTATAATTTTGCATCACAAAACCATCCAATCTCATCTAGTTGTAGAAATCAACTATAATCATAACATTGAAGTTGCAATTAATGTGTAAAAAAGGTTAGATGGATGACTTTGGTTAATGAAAAAAAAACTAGTTTTTTCATAAAAAAGAACGCTCATAGGAGCGTTCTAAGGAGAAATGAATGGAATTAAAAGCCTGGATCATACACGTACTGTATTACATTGGGTTTACTAGCTTCTGCGACATGAGAGAAGGAATCAATAGAACCCACAGAAATAACCATTGCTAACGTCATAAAAATCATTATAATTGCCTTTTTCATCTCAATCCCTCCTAAGCTAACTAATTAATTTTATTTTGTATAATTCTATTATATACGTCTTGAAGCTTCTGCACCATTTGTAAATCTACAGATTTTTTTTCGCAGAAATAATAGGAGAGAATACTCTTCATACATTCATTAATTTCATGATAAGCATTTATTTTTCCATATATTGACATACTGGTAAGATAACTATTTAATCCTTCTTCAAATGCTTCAACTAATATTTGATAGGTTCCTTTATTTTGATAATATAATCCCATTGAATAATACTTATAAGGTGTTTTCGATTCAACTCTCAAAAAATTGTCTTCTTGACTAATTAAATCTGCAATGGCTTCAAACTTTTCCATTTGTAAATATAGCTCAAACAACTCATTAACTGCATGAATTCGTGAGTCCTCACTAGTATTTTGTAAGCAATCTAGTAGTAATGGAATAGCTACTTCATAATCTTTTTTCTTTGCCTTTACTATTGCACGAGTCAATGTAGCTGATTCATGGACAAATTGAAAATCAAAAGTTTTATAAATAGATAGATATTTTTCTACCTCATCATATTTCTCTAATAATAACAGTGCATTAATCATAGCTAAATAAGCTCTAACTTTTAACTCGTTTATTGTATTGTCTTCTACAAGACCTGTCTTTGTTAATTCAATGCATTGCTGATATTTTTTTATAGCAAATGCATGAAGCCCCATTCTAAAATAGAAGGTATTTTTCTCGTCCTCGGACAAAAAATCTACATAGTGAATGATTTCTTCACCAATTTTAAATGACTCCTCCAGATTTTTGAAATCCTGTCTTTCAATTAGATATTTTTGTAGGGACGGTTTGGCTATATAATTTGGTATTCCATGTACTCTCGCATACTTGATGATAGCACTATAAAGAGTGAGTCTAATCTCATTACCTGTGATGCTATTACATAGATCATAAAGACGCTCTAATGCTGTATATGTATCTTCTTGAGGATTTTCAAGGATTTTTTGAGCAACCTTACCTATTAACGTTGTATTAGATAGTTCAATCATTTCTAGTAGTAGCTCGTATAAAATTTCTACTCGTTGTTGTATCTCTATATAATTCTCTATAATCTCTTCGTATGGTAATACTAATACCGTTGTAATTGCTTTAATTGTTCGAAGCTCTGGTCGCTTCGTTTCACATGATTCTATTTTTGAGAGTACTCCCTTGCTAACACCTGATAACCTTCCCAATTCTGATAAACTTAGGTTTGCTTGTTGTCTTTTATTTTTTATTAATTCACCTAGAGAGGAGTAAAGTACCGCTTGATTTCCTTCCATCATATTCCCACCTTAGGACATAATTTCTCAGGACAAAATGAGAGAATGGTATACCATTCCATTCATTACTCCTCTATAATTCTAGATTAGTTGTATATTATTGTAAATATAAATAAAGTTTAGTAGTGAAATTATTGTTAATTAAGTGATTTATTAATGAAAATAAAAGTAAAATTATCCTTTTTTAGATAATTGCCTTTTTCGAACAAACTTCCATACGCCATGTATTCGAGTAGCTCCTCCACTTCCTGTAAGCGTTTGGATAAATGGTTAGCTCATTTCCTCCTATTTAGATTTAGCACATTTTCCATAACACCACATTTCTCATTAAGGGTCTTATCCTGTTATAATCACTATAAGCAAATCAAAGCGAAAGTCAGAACGTTCCGACTTTCGCTTTTTCACTTATGGAGGTTGCTATGAGATTGCATAGGGGTGAAATATTATTTCGCCAAGGAGAAACTGGCCCGCTGTATCACCTAAAAAGCGGCTTATTGAAAATTGTTAGAATTCATGAAGATGGAACAACAACCTTAGTTAATATTATTGTACCTAATGAAATCATCCCACACCATTCTCTTATCAGCTCCAATCCCTATTTTGGGACCGCCGTCGCACTCGTAACTTGTGAGATCGACATCCTCTATGAACGGGAATGGTATCAGGAGCTACAGAAAAACCCAGACAAGTGCCGGACCATTGCCTTGCAGCTTCAGGAAAAGCTACGAATGATGCAGCATCGAATTGACCAATTAACCGAAGTGTCTGCCGCAGATAAATTGCGGAAACTCCAAGCTTGGTTTGAATTCTATATTTCTCCCACTACTTTGACGGATGTGCTAACACAGGATGAAATCGGGCAATTTATCGGACTTCGTCGTGAGACTGTAAATAGATTGTTACGAGCTCAGTCTGCCGCTAAATCCGACTCATAGTTGCCGCTGGTTAGAGAGGGCTCTCCCGCTTTACCCAAGATCTTACAGACTACCTGCCGGACCAAAAAACTCAAAATGAATATCTGCTTCAGCAATTTTATATTCCTTCAGGTTGCTGTACAATGCCTTCATAAAAGGCATCGGACCACAGAAATAGAAGCTGACATCTTTAGATGGAACCATTTCTTGCAATGTAGCCATATCTACATAGCCTTCTTTATGAAAAACATTTGTGGCTCTGTCGTGATCCGTCGGTTTGTCATAACACCAGTAGACCGATACCTGTGAGTGCTGACTAGCAAGCTCTTCCACTTGTTCTCTCATAGCGTGAACATCCCCGTTCTGAGCTGCATGGATGAAGGTGATTTGTCGGTTCGGATTAGTTTCTACCAGTGTGTGGAGCATACTAACTAAAGGCGTTAATCCGACCCCACCGCTAATGAGAACTACAGGACGATCATCTTTTTGATCCAGAACGAAGTCCCCTGCTGGTGCCGAAAGCAATACGACATCTCCCTGTTCAACCTGTTCATGTAAATAGACCGATACCTTCCCAGCAGGCTGGTCCTGCTGGCCGTCCTCTCTTTTAACAGAGATCCGATAATAAGGTTTTCCCGGAGCGTCAGACAAGCTATATTGACGAATATGGGTATTGGACTCGCCGGGAATTTCCATTTTCACACTAATATACTGACCCGGTTCAAATACCGCAATGGCTTCTTCATCCTGTGGAACGAGATAAAATGAAGTAATAACGTCACTCTCCTTCACCTTTCTGTCCACTCTAAATGCCCTAAATCCTTCCCAACCGCCCTCTTGCTGTTCAGCTTGTTCATAGAGCTCAGCCTCGACACCGATAAAAGCATCTGCTATTACACCATAAGCTTCCGCCCATGCCTGCAAGATTTCATCTGTAGCCTGACTGCCGAGTACATCCTTAATCGCAGCAAGCAGATTCTCTCCAACAATCGGGTAATGCTCTGCTCTGATTCCAAGACTACGATGTTTATGACCGATCTGTTTCACAACAGGGATGATCGTTTCCAATTTGTCTATATATTGTGCCGCGGCATACACAGCGTTTGCTAGAGCGGTCTGTTGTTTTCCTTGCTTCTGATTGGCATGATTAAAAATATTCAAAAGCTCTGGGTGATGAGTAAACAATAATTGATAAAATCGTTTTGTAATATCTAATCCGTGTTTTTCCAATACGGGTACTGTAGATTTAATGATTTGAATTGTTTTTTCACTTAGCATAATCATTACCTCACTTTCGTTTTGCGTGGTATGAACCAAGTATATAGAGTGAGGAATGTCACCCTATGTGATTAAGATCACTTTAAAAGGCACAGATTTGCGAAGATAATTCATACTTGTATATTTTCATACAACAGGTAATAATAATCGATTCCCCTTCTTTTACTCTCTTTTCAATATGACTTCCTCCCCAGTCACACATAAAATCAAGAACTTTAGTAAGTGTTTGCCCATAATCAACCAGTGGAAATACCGTAGGCTTTACTATCAGCTGCAAAAAAATGTGGACCAGTAAATGCTTAAGGTTTTTGAAGCGCTTACCCGCTCTTCCTTCTATGACAAGACAATTGTTATTTTTACATCCGATCACGGTGAACTACTTGGGGCTCATGGCAATCTTCATCAAAAATGGTATTGTGCTTATGAAGAAATGCTGCATGTCCCCTTTATCATTCATAACCAAAAACTCTTTCCCCAGCGTAAGCATTACAATACACTTACAAGTCATGTTGATCTGCTGCCCACCATGTTAGGATTGGCCAATGCCGATGTAAGAGACATCCAAAGCCGCTTACGAAAAAAATTCAGCGAAGTTCATTCCTTAGCAGGCCATGACCTTTCCCCCTTTATCTTGGGGCAAAATAATTCCAATCCAGTCGAAGAACCAATCTATTTCATGATGGACGACGATGTTACGCGAGGTCAGCACCAGATCAACCCTTTGGGCAGAACCTATCCTTTTGTTATACACGCTTGGAACCAAGCATGCAATGAACTAAGCATTGATAAACCGTTGTTTAAACTAAAACAGCAATCCTATTGAGAGTCTTACTCCTGGTATATGCCCTATAATCCCAACCTCTAAGCTTATCATTCCACGACATTACCGATGTAAAGAGATAGTCTCTTTTTACTTGCTTAATATTTCCTTGATAAACTTGTCTTTATTAGTAAGAAAATACTTTGTTATTTGATAGTGTTCTATATTCTCATATTCAACTTCGGTAATCGTTTCACCATCGAAGCTTAACAGGGTTGCATTGGGATACCCCAGTAAAATGGGTGAATGAGTAGCAATCAACAAAATAAAAAGCATTATATAATACAAAAAATTCATTAATTGACTTATATTTCAAAATATTTTATTATATTTGTAATAAATTGTAAAAAGGGGAGTTTTATTTGAATTTAAAATCTTTTTTAAAATCAGGTGTTATTGTAACATTTTTACTTACATCAGTTGTTCCTACAACGTTCGCAGAAGAATCAACAAGCATTCAAATTACAAATTACGAACAAAGCCCTATTAACTATGATGCTACTGTTCAATTTACTGATCCACAATTAGCTGGCACAGCGAAACCTACAACTCAGGGAGGGGTTAGTACGCAAGGAGTAATTCGTGAAGAATACTCTCATTCTTATTACAATTTTGGATCAGCCAAAATCACTGACTACAATTTAGATAAACGAACTGCAGACACCTTTTTAATTAGTGTTGCTAGAGGACAAACAGTAACACTTGGTAAAACAGTTACTGTTTCAGGTTCTATTGAGTTCAATACCTCTGTAAGCACCGAAATTAAAAAAGTAATTAGTCTAGGCTTTGATTTGAAAGCAAATGGATCTTACTCTGATTCATTTTCATCTTCTACTACCTTTACTGGTCCTTCAGAATCTTCAAGCAAGCTACATCGGGACTTCTATGGGGCTATTGGCTATGATAAGTATACAGTTAAACTCAAGAAATACGATGTATACAAAGTTTATAATGGTAACGCTTATATGAGAGATGAGACATATAGTGCAGGGGATATTACAGTTTCAAGCGTTGATAGACCTAAAAAAATTTCTTACTCTAAAGATTTTTAATGATATATGATTAAAAAAATCCTCTGTATCATTTCAATGATGTCATTGTTATTAGCTTCGTGTGATAAAGAAATGATTAAGGAGCCTCCTAGCCCTCAACCTCTAACGGATGGGAAGATTACAATGGGTAATTACGATCAAATTGAGCTACTAGAAATATCCATACGCAAAGCTAATGTAATTGCTGGTAAAAAGCTAAATGCTCTTGATTTTAGAGTTCCATTCAAAGCAAAGAAACAATTAAGAAAAGCTGATTTAAGCAAATATCAAATAGTATTACATTTTAGTGAGAAACAAAAATCGGTACTACAATACGAGAATATAATACTTAATAGTGGTACTACTCTTGATAAATCGCAGAATATATATTCTGCTGATTTGGTTGTCGCTGGTGATCATCTAACAGAAAAAGCTCTAGATACTTTCATAAGTGAAAATGAGAAAATTCTTGTAAGAGTTAACTTCGATGAAAAAATGCAATATGAGAAAGAAATGGATCCTAAAATCCAAGATGATAACTAATCATCTTGGATTTTATTATATACTTGAATCAATTTCATAGAGGCTTATTCCAAAAGTGAATAGACAGTCCATTCGGTACCTATCTTGTTTTTTTGAAAAAATTCAGTTTCCGTAAAGAGTCATACAGTTGCAACAAGTCATTCCGATTTTTATCCTTGCAATTAAGTTAGGATTCACTTACTATATCATCATGAAGAAAAAACCACATGTTGACAGTAAAAAGAAAGATATTTTACAAGCCGCTATGCGCCTATTTGCGACAAAAGGGATTGATGGCATCTCGGTTAAAGAGATTGGCCACTTAGCAGGTGTTACGGATGCCGCTATTTACAAGCATTTTAAGAATAAGAATGAGGTAGCATCAGAGGTGTTTTCCCAGTATTGCAATAGCTACACAAAAATGGTCGATTTTTATGTAAGTCAACCTGGAACGTTTCTTAGCAGATTTGACCGTTTAATCGAACAGCTAGTAGAGATGCACGACGAGGATCACTGGGGATTGCTACTGCTGTCTCAGCATCACGATGTTTATCAGCAAATTGCTCAGAAAAACATGAGACAGCCGTTAGATGCTTTGAATGAATTGATTCTTCAAGGAATCAAAAGCGGTGAATTGCCTGAACAGGATGCAAGACTCTCGGCTGTTCTGATTATTGGGGCTTTTACGGGCTTGGCAGTCTCTAGTTTTCAGGGTGAGCTCCCTAGCCAACTAGAATCATTGGCTTCTATGATTAAGGAGAGGCTATTGGCTTTATTACAGTAGAGATGATATATGTGTCCATGGTTTTAAAACATGATAGGTCAGCATTGACCTTTTCTTTTTCACAATAAAGTTAGTAAATGCTAACTAACTAAATTTTGCAAGAGGCTTATATATGAAAAAGATCCTACTTATTCAGGGAAATCCCGTGAAGGGGAGCTATGGAGAAGCACTAGCGGCTGCTTATCAAAAGGGTGCAGTGTCAGCAGGTGCTGTGGTGAAAAGCTTACGTTTGGCTGATCTTGATTTTAATCCTAACTTAGCTGGCGGCTATAAAAATAAACCCCAGTTGGAGGATGATTTGGTGCTAGCTCAGCAATTAATTAGCTGGGCCGATCATCTCGTGTTCGTCTATCCGATCTGGTGGGGTGCTCCACCTGCATTGCTAAAGGGATTTCTCGATCGCGTCCTCATGCCGGGCTATGCTTTTTCCTATAAAAAGGACTCATCCCTCCCTCAGCAATTATTGAAAGGAAAATCAGCAAGACTGATCGTCACGATGGATTCACCGTACTGGTACTTCAGTCTTTTTCAGGGGAAGCCGGGCCATCGGATGATGAAAAAGTCTATCTTGCAATTTTGCGGTATCAATCCTGTAAAAATCACAACCTTCAGTCAGGTTGGTAAGGCAGGTGATGAAAAGAGAAAGCAGTGGCTGGAGGCTGTGAACCAATTAGGCAAAAAGCTAGGGTAGTTGTGCGTGCCATAACATAAAAGGAGGGATTTTGATGAGAGCATTAGTCGTAAAACAATTTGATACACAGCCTATTTTAGAAATAGAGGAGCGTCAGGATGTAACACCGAAAACAGGAGAAGCGGTAGTCCGTATTCATAGAGCTGCTCTGAACCCACTGGATCTGGCGATTATGACAGGTGCTTTTCCACATGTGAAACAACCGCCTCTAATCCTGGGAACTGAAGCGTCAGGCGTTGTCGTTACATCATCTGTATACGCACCGGGCACAAGAGTGATTGTGTCAGCTCCTACGCTGGGAATTCTTGAGGATGGAGTGATCCAAAATTATGTTTCCGTACCAGAATCGTACGTACTCCCATTACCTGAATCGTATAATTTCGACGAAGGAGCCGCGTATTCGGTTGCCTATGTGACAGCCTATGTGGCACTTACCCAGTATGCTCAGGTGAAGCCGGGTGATTACGTAGCTATCACAGGGGCCAGTGGATCTGTAGGCTATGCTACGATTCAGGTTGCGCAAGCCCTTTGTGCCAATCCGATCGCAATTGTGTCGACCTCACTAAAGGCCGAACAGGTTCAGAGTGCACGCCCCTATGGTGTCATCGACTTATCTCAAGAAAATGTACAGGACGGTATAGCGCGAATCACCAATGGTTTCGGAACTGACCTGATTATCGATCCAGTTGGTGGAGAATTAGTGGAACAGCTGATAGCAGCGGCAGCACCTAACGCAAGATTCGTCAGTATTGGTGATGCTGCAGGGCTGACTACAACGATAAACCTGATGGATATTATCGTGAAACAGATTCAGATCGTGGGACTCAATATTCTTACCCTCCCTCAAAATACGATTGTTGATGCCTACCAGAGCTTATTACCTATGGCGGAAGCTGGACAATTACGCCCTCTCATCGACTCTCGTTTTCCAATCGAGGATGCCGAGCATGCGATAGCTAGGCTATTATCGCGTAAGGCAGTGGGAAAGATTATTTTTCAATTAGAGTAGATCGAATGCTACCTTTGTTCGCTTAGCAACTTATGGATGATTTAATAGTCCGTATTTCGATTACAATTGCAACCCAAACATAACCCTTCACACTTTTAACGAAAGATAGGATGATAATAATTATCATTTTTTGTGTCAACATTATAATATGCTTATATTTTTTCTTTATCTTTTGGTGGGGGTAATAAAAAATCCCCAACATTGTGGGGATTGGGTGATCATGCCTCTTTTCGTAAAATAATGCTGTGATATAGCTGTCTCGTAATTACATAGTAGGTCGTACGGATTACGAGGGGAATTACTGTTGGAAGCCAGATGCTTATGTATGGATCGAGGCTCCGATGAACAGATCAAGCGCCTGAGGCTCTTTGATCTGAAGGAGCGCAAAGTAATCGACTGAGCTTGTGGGAGGAGAAATTTGGCGATCAAGAACAAGCGCATATCTACTATAAAAAAAGCTTATGAAAACAATAGGCAGAGAGCATTTGGCTTCATTTGACTGAGAATGGATATTCCTTTGGCAACTTAAAGTGGCTCATTTTTTATACATATGACAATCACCATTTGACTTTTATGAAGAATATTACATCTATAATAATGAAAATCACTAATACAATAAAAAGCACCAAAATTTTTTTATCTCTATTGTATTTCTTAGATAAGCGACTTATCTAAAAAAGATATTTAAAATCATTGCAGACGTAATTTGAAGTAGGGAAATTATTTTACCAAATACCCCAATAAAAAAAGAGAGTACTAACCCCAAGACTAATAAGAATATTTTCTTTTTGCTTTTTCAAAACTGAACTAGCTTTTTCCCTAAGATTACTACTACTTTTTAATTTAATTCTTGGTATAAATAAAGTTTGTATAAAGTAGACAAAAATTAAAGTGATAAAACCTATAACAAAAAACATGAATTTGTCAATTGTCTGATAGCTACTAGGCTCTTTTAATAAAATAAACTCCTTAATAATAAATAGTGAAATTAGAATTGTACTTACTGTTGAAATCAATGGACTCCTTAGGGCCTTTTTCCAAGTTTTATATGGCTCTAAAATGTTTTTTAGCTTAGTTTCTGTGTTTATAATCCAATCTTTCTCATTAGAATAGATTTTAATTTTTGAAGGATGTTTTATGGATTCAAACTCTTTAAAATCTATTAAAATAGCCTGGTTTTCAGATAAACTATCAAAATGTACTTCAATAGAAAAAATAGCATTTGATTCATCAATTATTTGTTCTAATGTATCAAAGTTGTTAAGTCTAATTGTTCCAAAATCACTTTCAATCTTTATAGAAGATAATAAAGGATGAATAAGTAAATCCTGTATATTTTTTAATGACAATAGAAGTGTATTTGTATTAGGAAATCTGTAGAAATCCAGCGATACACTTCTATCGTATTTATATTTTATACCATTTAGGAAACTATCTTTCATTTCCTCTCCCATGCCCCCTATATCGAACTCATTTATTGAGAAGCCTTCTTTAAATAATAATGCTAAATACTATGAAGGTAAACCAAGGATTGGAAACATTTGTTCCATTTGAAGAGAAAATTAATCTTTACTTCCCGCTCCCCTCATCGGGAAGAGATGGCTATTCCTCCATCTCCAATCTGGCATCGGTTAGTATATTTATTTTTCATGTATTGATATGAATGAAAATCGAAGGATATTATACCTTGTCACTAGATTATTAGTACCAAAATCATACCGGTATATATTTCCTTTATATTTCATTTCACTTAATTTAAAGAAACTTCTACTTTATTGCCAATTAGGTTTTGAATGTAATGATTCCATCCATTCTTCTAATGTAGATTTAATTTCATATCTGTTCTTTGAACATTTTTCTTTTTAAATATCCCATTTTTTATTGGCAACTACCAATCTATATTACCCGCTTAAATGTGAATCCATCCTAAATCGATTATCAGTATATTGTCATTAGGTATTATCCATTCTCCATGACTAATTTCCATCTTGATAATTTGGAGTATATCCTCTGTAGAATGGTTCCAATTTCCTTAAAAATATTGCCATCTTGTTCTAATTCGGGATAAACATCACAATAATTGTTATAGCAAATAGCAAACCCTTGGGATATCCTTTGTTCCATTAAATTCATATAGACGATATTCCTTTCTCACATTTCAGATATACTCATTCTTTTATAAAACAAGTAGCCTTGAGAACAAGGCTACTACCATTATAATACCATATTTTACCTATTTGTGATACGGTTCTCCGTGGTGTATTTAAACGAGGTTATACTTTACCTAAATTCCTACTAGATTATCAGTTGTATGAGGTTTTATAAATTCATCCTGTAAAATCTCTTCAATCAAGTTAGTTCCTTTTGCTACTTTATTATTTCCACCTAGTTTTATATATTTTTTGTAAACATATTCGGTACACACTTTAATGTTTTCTTCAGTAAACTGTTCTAATTGTATTCTACTCAACTGTTCAGGTGTAATATCTAAAGAACCTACAATTTTGGCTGCACAAACATACATTACATAAAATGAAATATCGGATTGCTCACTCACAGAATATAAACCCAAATTACTGATTGAGTTTTTAACTTTTTTTCCTATTACAGCAGCATTATAATAACTATCTAGAATTTTATTATTAAGATACAAATGATTATATGTATCTTCGTCATTTAATAGTGTAGAGGGTCTCGCTCTAGCATAGTTTGGTTTCTTTAATAAAATTGATATTAGGCACTGCGCAAGAAACTGGATACTAATAATTTTATCTTTGGGTTTTCCTTCATTTTTATAGAAGTTTTTTCTTCTATCATAAAATAAATCTTTAGTTTTCAAGTAGCTTTCAATCTCTCTGTGAATGCTATCTGTTCCTCTCAAAATAGCTTTAGGAATAGCTGTTTGGCTATTAGTAGCTAAGATAATATTATCCCTAGAAGCTTCATTATTAGGAACTATTATCCTTACTAAAACTTTTCTATTTTCTTCTAAGTCCTCTTTTTCTTTGGAAATAAAGTAGTTGAATATCTCTGTAGATGTTTGTAATCCATTAACGATTTCAGGATTCTTTATCTCAAACACCTTTGTAGATTTCTGATCTATTTTACTTGCTAACATCGTTATCCCATTATTTAGCCACCAAAAATCTTCTACCGAATTACTTTGACTTAGAGTTTCTGCAATTTCTTTGTTGACGGTTGTATTCCCTTGATAATCTCGTACATTAGCCTCGAAAATATGTTTTATTAATTTGTTATTCTCATTAGTTATAAAATCAAAGTACTGTTTTAAATTAGCTAAAACTATATATTCTTTTTCCTCTTGTACAATTATAGGAGTTTCAGAGATGTGCAAAACAAATTCCGTTTTCGAAGGTGCATCATATAATGCGAGGATTTTCTGAGCATCAATATAATCTACACTGATAGTAGTATTTGGACTAGGGTATAATACTTTTAATTTATCCATCATCTCATCAGCTTGTTGTTGCACATTAATATGCACTTCATTACCAATACTTGTATAAAAAAACTTAAAATTTACTTTTGGTGATTTAGTAATTAAGTTTAAAAAAGTGTTATGGAATCTTTCGAAAAATTCTAATACATCACTGTTATACCTTTTTGAAAAATCATTATGCTGAAATGATTCTAAAGAAAAAAGATTATCAACAATACTTTTCCAACTGCTAAATGCACTTTCTCTAAAAGATGTTTCAAATTTTGATTGAATAATATATACATCGAGTGTAGGATTCTTTTTTATATTTCCTAAAGGGGTATCGTCCATAATTAACTCCTCATTTACAAACAAAAACAGTCCATCACATCCTCCATCATTCCCACTGCCTACTATCCCTTTTTCTAATTCTTCGTCACTTAGATCAAATGACTTTAAAATTAAGCTAGCTGAATCAATTTCATAAAGGCTTTTTCCAAAAATAATTAGACTATCCCTACGGGATTAATGCTGTTTTTTTGAAAAAATTAAGCTGCTACTTTCATCCTACTTGCCAGTTCCTACGAATTCGATCCACTGCTAACTTGGAAGCATTATAAACAAGAGTAACCAAGTCAAAATGGACTTTTGCCCTCTTTCCTGTGCGATATCGGACATTGTTTAGCTGAAAGAACTCCTTCAAATAAGCATGTACTCGCTCTACGGCTGTTCTCTGGTCATATAGTTCTTCCCACGTTTTTGTTCCTCTGGCTGGCGCGGCGTACTTTCGAAGATCGGTTTCAGCCTTAATTTTATAGACTTTTTGACAGAGAGAATCCTGATTCAATGGACAGTCTTTACATTCTTTTGGCCGTACAAATTTCAACGTTTTGTACTTCTTATCATAACTGTCGTAACGATAAGAGCATTCTCGGACACAAGTTGGCGCAAAATGTGAATCGAATCCAACCATTTCTCCTTCATTCCGCTTGTTGTAAGCAATAATCGCTTGTGCGTTCATTCGTCCGACTTGTTGATAGATCGGGACATAGTCATATCCCGCATCCATGATTGCATATCGCATGTGATTGGGCAGTACAGTTTGAATTCCTTTCAACAAAGGAATCGCTGCTTTCCCATCGTTCATACTTCCAGAGGACATGAGGGAGCAAAGAATATATTGACTTTTCGTACTGACTGCAAGATGAGCTTTGTATCCAAACCAAAACATGTTCTTTCCATCACTATTTTTCTTTATTCCCCAAGCAGGTTTGATAGGAACTTGGGACCGTAGGTCCTCCAACGTCACATCCAATTGAGCTACAATGTTTTTTTCATATAAGGACTTCTGGGCTTCCTTTTCTTGCTTTTGCTTGTCGTAGATATCTTTTTCTGCTTTTGATTTACGTCCGCGTTTTTTCAATTCTGGTTTCGTCTTTTTTTCTTTTGCCACACCTCGATCACGGGATTCAAAATGGGTTGCATCGATGGCAATTGCTTCATCGCCTATGAACCCTTCCTGTATCGCTTGCAACAGTAACTTGTCTTGGACTTTATCGAGGTGTGCTGTTTCAGAAAGCTTCTGAACGAGACGAGAGTACGATGCCTCGGAAGGAAGATTGTCAGAAAACAGAAAACCGCATTCCATTCGAAAGATAAAGTCATGTTTTAGTCGTTTTCGTAAATCTTTCACAGTGGGAATTCGTTCTACGATTCGAGCGACCAGAGAATATAGCATGGCAGCATAATTCAACTCGGTAGGAGCACCATATATCGACTTTTTGGAAATAGAGAAAAGAAGCGGTTCAATGTCAAGAGTGGAGAAAATAGCCTCAAAACGTTTGGGAGGTTCTAAGTCGAATAATTCTTGTATATCAAATAGGCTTCCTTGTTTTATAATAGACATTGGGAGTCACCACCACCTCTTAAGTTTGGGTCGCACTTAACTTATTAGAGATTTGGGGAGGTACTCCTTTTTCTATGCTCAAAAACTCTTGGGCCCGTAGGGCTCTGATTTATGAAATTGATTCAGCTGAAAAGAATTCAAAATAATTATGTAACATACTATTAAATTGGGCATCATTACTAATACTCGTTATTCCATTTTCTAATAAACTCTCTTCAAAGCTTTTTTTTATTAGTTGTTTTGCAATCAACTGAGAATTATCCATTTTCTTTGACAAAACTATCAACACCACCCAAATACTCATATATATGAATCAATTTCATAAAGGCTTTTTCCAAAAATAATTAGACTATCCCTACGGGATTAATGCTGTTTTTTTGAAAAAATTAAGCTGCTACTTTCATCCTACTTGCCAGTTCCTACGAATTCGATCCACTGCTAACTTGGAAGCATTATAAACAAGAGTAACCAAGTCAAAATGGACTTTTGCCCTCTTTCCTGTGCGATATCGGACATTGTTTAGCTGAAAGAACTCCTTCAAATAAGCATGTACTCGCTCTACGGCTGTTCTCTGGTCATATAGTTCTTCCCACGTTTTTGTTCCTCTGGCTGGCGCGGCGTACTTTCGAAGATCGGTTTCAGCCTTAATTTTATAGACTTTTTGACAGAGAGAATCCTGATTCAATGGACAGTCTTTACATTCTTTTGGCCGTACAAATTTCAACGTTTTGTACTTCTTATCATAACTGTCGTAACGATAAGAGCATTCTCGGACACAAGTTGGCGCAAAATGTGAATCGAATCCAACCATTTCTCCTTCATTCCGCTTGTTGTAAGCAATAATCGCTTGTGCGTTCATTCGTCCGACTTGTTGATAGATCGGGACATAGTCATATCCCGCATCCATGATTGCATATCGCATGTGATTGGGCAGTACAGTTTGAATTCCTTTCAACAAAGGAATCGCTGCTTTCCCATCGTTCATACTTCCAGAGGACATGAGGGAGCAAAGAATATATTGACTTTTCGTACTGACTGCAAGATGAGCTTTGTATCCAAACCAAAACATGTTCTTTCCATCACTATTTTTCTTTATTCCCCAAGCAGGTTTG
This sequence comes from Brevibacillus laterosporus, assembly GCA_007833815.1. Classification (NCBI taxonomy): domain Bacteria; kingdom Bacillati; phylum Bacillota; class Bacilli; order Caryophanales; family Paenibacillaceae; genus Brevibacillus; species Brevibacillus laterosporus. Next base: position 883,553 of record CP033464.1, read on the forward strand.
ATAGGAACTTGGGACCGTAGGTCCTCCAACGTCACATCCAATTGAGCTACAATGTTTTTTTCATATAAGGACTTCTGGGCTTCCTTTTCTTGCTTTTGCTTGTCGTAGATATCTTTTTCTGCTTTTGATTTACGTCCGCGTTTTTTCAATTCTGGTTTCGTCTTTTTTTCTTTTGCCACACCTCGATCACGGGATTCAAAATGGGTTGCATCGATGGCAATTGCTTCATCGCCTATGAACCCTTCCTGTATCGCTTGCAACAGTAACTTGTCTTGGACTTTATCGAGGTGTGCTGTTTCAGAAAGCTTCTGAACGAGACGAGAGTACGATGCCTCGGAAGGAAGATTGTCAGAAAACAGAAAACCGCATTCCATTCGAAAGATAAAGTCATGTTTTAGTCGTTTTCGTAAATCTTTCACAGTGGGAATTCGTTCTACGATTCGAGCGACCAGAGAATATAGCATGGCAGCATAATTCAACTCGGTAGGAGCACCATATATCGACTTTTTGGAAATAGAGAAAAGAAGCGGTTCAATGTCAAGAGTGGAGAAAATAGCCTCAAAACGTTTGGGAGGTTCTAAGTCGAATAATTCTTGTATATCAAATAGGCTTCCTTGTTTTATAATAGACATTGGGAGTCACCACCACCTCTTAAGTTTGGGTCGCACTTAACTTATTAGAGATTTGGGGAGGTACTCCTTTTTCTATGCTCAAAAACTCTTGGGCCCGTAGGGCTCTGATTTATGAAATTGATTCATATAGTTAATTATAACAAAAACAGCCCAACTAAATCACTTAATAAGGTTTCATCGAATAATCCCTAAACCTCATTTACTTATGATAAGGCTCACCGTACCGTATCTAAGAACATAGTTTGTTATGAGCAGAAGGTAGTTATTACTGTTTGAAACATTAATACTAATAGAATACCCATGAATCCTCTATATTTCAAGAATCATGGGTATTTTTATTAGTTACTAGTCCTCTATTAATGAAAAGGCTACACTTTGTTGATTAATCTTACAACTAACACACAGGGCTTATTTAACAAAGTAAAAACGTCCGAATTTTAGGATTCGGACGTTTTGTTTGTATAACGTTTATAATCGGTACTCGTCTTTTATGAGAGACTTGCCGGATTGGTCATAGTTGAGAGAATGACTATAATGTTTTGAACCAGCCCTTGTAAGTCCCATCTTTGTACAGTTCAAGAGTTCCTTTGACGCTAATTGTTTGGAATGTAGCTATTTCCCAGAGACCAAATCTAAATTTTGAACCACCTGTCGTTACAGCATCGGTGTCAGTGTTGTAGTTTTCACTTACCAGTTGCCACTGACTAATTACAGGCAAAGCCCAATATTTAGAGTAAGGAGTAGACCATGATTTTACCTTTTTACCGTCATATTTAAAATCTTGATATAAGGTATACTCAGCTAAATCTAAGCCTGTCCAACTCTCGATTAAATAGTCTACTTTAGCGGTTTTACTACTGGTGCTATCGGACTTATTTGGTACTAACGTTTGACTACTTGTAGTTTCTGCCCCTGTGTTAATAGAAATGGAGCTTCCATCCTCAAATACAAATCTCTCGTTACCTTCGCTTTGAATTGTATTCATAGCTTTTTCTATTTCTTTAGAGTCAAGAGCCTGAATCAGTTGTCCATTTTTGAGGATATGTTCCTCAACAATTTGCGTTTTTTCTTCGTCAGTTAAATTATCTAGCTTTTCCTGATTCAAATTATCTCTCTCACCAACACGGATTTCTCCTAGATCAATTGGTTTTTTCTCAGTTGCCAGTGCCGAATTAGCACCCACCAACGAGGTAGTCCCCAAGACAAGTGATAGAGCTAGCGCTGAAGCCATTTTTTTCATTGTTATTTCCTCCTTAAATTGGCATTTAATAATAAAAATGGTAATATGTTTGTTAATTATCAATGTTTGATGAAAGGGGTTCTACTTATGAAAACAGTTAAACTAAGTAAAATATCAATAATTGTTATGGTTATAACTTTTTTGATTTTAATCATCAACATCCCAACAAAAGGTGTAAATTCATATTTCTGGGCAGTAGTAGCTGTTATTTTTAGCAGTATACTTGTTGGATTTATTAGTGAATTTATACTTAGTTTATTTAGAAAAAAATGAATTTGGAGCAAAAAGGAATGCTTATAATTGGAGAAGATAAAACGATCTATCTTCTGTTAATCATCTCGTTCCTTTTTGTTTTGTTTCAAGCAAGATGTCCTTAGCTTCTTTTTTTAACTCAAGTCGGCGTTCAGACCATTCTAGTTTTAATTCTTGTTTTCGTAATATTCTAGCTGGCTCTATCAATTTCAATTTCTTGATAGGAGTCACCCCATACCAACATAATGAAACCCCCTCTAGCGTCTTAAAGGAATAGCTGAAAAACGGCTGTTTATATGCCCCAAAGGGGTTCGTAAGGTTCCCGTACAGCGTATTCTCATCGACAACCAGTTTAGCGTTTTGTAAGCTTTTGAAAGACAACAATGTACTCATCTAGTTGTTGACTAATATGCAATACTTCTGGATGTAAAAAGGAACCTTTTTTGAAATACCGATGCTCTAACTCTTTACGGAGGACTTCTATAAGCTTCTGTAAATTGTTTTCTAATTGAAAATTTTCTGTTTTCTTATCCTGTAAATCAGTGGTAGAATATCCTTGAGTAACTTTTTTTGTTGCTCAAGGTGGGGGTGTTCCGATGGTCGTCAAACTAACGGGAACGCCCTTCTCTATTGTTAAAAAGCATAGGCTAATAACAGACACCTCCTTCCTTGTGTGTATTATTTTACCATATGTACTATAAATTTCCTTCATTCAAAAAAATGTAATACGATCTACAAATTTCGACAAAATATCACAAATAAAAGAACGCTAAATTTATAGCGTTCTAAAGGGGGTAATACACGATGTTACATCAGCCTTGTGGATTATCAACATATGCTTTTACACTACTGTAGACTACATGATTTTCTGAGTTATTATAATTAGCTACAGTGAATAGCGTAAATAATACTAGTGAACCAGTTGTGATAATGGTTAAATATTTCTTCATTACTTATTCCTCCCTTTCCTCTCCTTTATTTACCATATTATATACTCCCGTTAGCTTTTTCAGAAGGGGTAATTCCAATTGTTTTGCTTTCTCACAGTGATACTTGTATATATCTTCTTGACACTCCATAATATTTTTCCGATCATTAATTTTGCTATAGAAGTGCATACTTTGGAGATAAGCCTCCATTCCCTCATCAAACAAGCCACAGTCTACAAGAAACGTACCTTTATATTTAAAGTACTTTCCTAATCCAGAAAAATTATAAACGTTGTTAAAATCAAATGGAAAGTTCTTTTCCTCTTTTTCTATAATCTCCTGGACTGAATCTACATCATTTATGTTGAGTAATGCCTCTAATAGCTCATTGACTCTATGAATTCGGTTATTTTTTGTTGCTTCTTCTACACACTCTTTTAATAAAGGGATAGCTTCCTGATATTCCCCCTTTTTCGACAGTATAACTGAACGAAAAGTTTTTGTTCGCTCAATTATAAAGCGATAGTCTAGCCTCTCATACATCTCTAGATGTTCTTCTACACTTAAAAAGTTATTCATTCGGAAGTAGGAATTACAAATCGCTAAAGCAACCCTTTCTTTTACCTCATTGTCTGTTTTATCTTCGGCATGTCCCATCTTGCCGAATTCAATACACTTTTCATACTTATTAATATCATGTGCATCAAACGACATTTTATAGTAAAGCGTGATCTTCTCTTCTTGATCTAAGAAGTCTATGTAATGCAGGATCTCTTCTCCAATTTTAAAGGAATCTTCAAGATGCTTTAAATCCGTTCTCTCAATCAAGTATTTCTGCAATAGCCCTTTAGCTATATACTTTGGCACTCCATGTAATCTGGCGTATTTAATAATAACATTATATATTACTTGCCTTGCTTCATTGTTTACGATTGAACCAGCAATATTATGCAGATGTTCTAATATTAAATATGTATCCATGCTAGGGGATTTCATGATCTGTTGTGCCACTTTAGTGGTTAGTGATATGTTAGAAATTTCAACCGATTCTAAAAGCAAATGATCTAGGATATCAATTCGGTGTTCAACATCGATATAGCGTTCAATGATTTCTTCATAAGGGATTTCTAAAACATCTGCAATCGGTTTTAATGTCCGAAGCTCTGGACGTTTCGTTTCCCCAGATTCAATCTTCGATAAGACCCCCTTACTAACTCCTGACACTCTCCCCAGTTCCGACAGACTAATACCCATCTCTGTTCTTTTCCCTTTTATCAGCTCCCCCAATGTTGTGAAAGTTAGGCTTACAATCATGTTAATCCCCTTCCCAATTTATCAGTAGTATCATTACATCCTTTATTAATCTTAACCCAATTCTAACTTTATTGTATATTTTTGTAAATAACAATAAAAAATAATAGATTGATTTATTTTTTATTATCAGAGCATTTTTGAAGGAAAATTTTGAAAGTTGGGGAGACAATGTGCTAGGTCATAAACATTCAAACCATAGCTTTAAACGGTCATAAATCCCCCCTAGATATCTTAGAAGAAGCATCTGATAAAATGTATGTTTTATCAAAAGATATCAGGGAAGAGGGGGATGGACGTTATGATAACATCTATTATCGTACGTAAATTATTCATCTAGGATGGAGCTATGGAAGTGTTCAGTCCCGTATGAATATTTGAGGGTAGGGTGTGAATGTAGAATATCCCCCCTCCTTTAGTCAATGGGTTCAACTAAAACAAAAAAAGCCATCCATTCAGGATAGCTTATCTCATAACAATTCTAAATTCTCTACTTTTTATTAATCACTTGGATCATTTGCTGTTCCCATTGTTGCGATTGTTTAATTAACTCCATCAGTTTCTTTTGTTCCCATTGTTTAATTAATTTTTCACTATGTGAACTAGCAGGAAAACTGTTTATTTCTGCTTGTCTTTCTGCTAGTGTTTTAATTTTATTAGGTGTATTTACATTAAGTTTAGCATCTTTTGCATAATATGCCAGTAATTCTTTCTCGGTAACTCCTATTTGTTTAGCTGTCTCAGCAGTAGATGTTTTAGACACAGTTACAGTTGCACCAAAGTTAGCTACATTTGAGTTAACTCCATTTGAGATACTTACATTTGAGGGAGTACCTACATTTGTTTTGATTTGACCAGTTACACCTTGAGATGCAAAAGCAGAGCTTGCCATAGCGCATACAGCAAGAACCATTGTAGTTGCCATTAGTTTCTTTTTCATTGAGAAATTCCTCCTAAGTGTTTGGTGTTTTTAAAGAGTATGAAGTGAATTTCATATGTTCATATCCTTCGTTGTTTATAATGTATCAGTTCATTCTGGAGTTTATCTGTAGTTAAAATGGAGTCTAGATGAACTTAATAGTTAGAAATAAAAACGAAGCAAAGAGCTATTCAATGAGAAGAGGGATGAAGACGTTATGATGGCATCTATTAGTCGTATCGTGAATTTTTCATCTAGGGTGGCGCTATGGAAGTGTTCAGCCCCATATTGGAACAAGCACATGCTGAATGGATGTAAACTATCCCCCTTCCAAGAAGCTATTTCAGTCATCATGAAACAAAAAAAGCCATCCATGTAGGATAGCTTACTTTATAAACAAATTCTTAATGGTATTATACAAAAGGTTAACTATAAAATTTCAACACATAAAGAACCACTAGTCCACAACTTTCTTATACAGACCAACAGATAAGTAAAGTAGAGGCTAACATTCAAAAATATTTCATGCTCTTTGAGAGAGACAAGGTTTCTTCTTATATCGTTAAAGAGAAGCTTGCGCTGTATGAAAGGGAACTTGCAACCCTCAAAAAAACAAAGGAAACCGTCACATATGAATTATCCAAACCTACGATAAGAGAGGTTTCGGTAGATCAGATACAAAACATTCTTACTAATTTCTCACAGGTACTTTTTAACGTATCACCTGAGAGACAAAAAGATTTACTGCACTCGATTATCAATCGTATTACAATAAAATTTTCTAACAATATTAAAGAGCGTTGTATCGAGAACATTGAGTTGTTCTTCGATACATCTCTCCCCATAAACCTTGTGCCTATTTATGGTATGGTTCCCCCCGACTAATCCGAAACGCCCGATAAACCTGCTCCACCAGCACCAACCGCATCAATTGATGAGGAAACGTCATCTTAGAAAATGACAACTGCGCATCCGCCCGCTTCAACACCTCATCTGCCAGCCCCAGCGAACCGCCAATCACAAACGCCACCTGACTACGTCCGTGCAGCGCCAGCCTGTCCATTTCACTAGATAGCTTTTCAGATGACCACATCTGCCCTTCAATAGCCAGCGCAATCACATAATGATCCTGCTTAATATGCGCTAATATCCGCTCGCCTTCTTTGCGTTTCACCTGCTCCATTTCCGTTGCACTTAGTTCTTCTGGAGCTTTCTCATCGCTTACTTCGACGACATTCATCTTGCAATAAGCCGTCAGACGCTTCGTATACTCGGCGATGCCTTCTTTTAAATACTTCTCTTTTAGCTTCCCGACCGTAATAATCGTAATTTGCACTTCTCCTACATTCCCTTCACATGCAATAACACAATTTTGCCTGGTTGATTACATTCCATGCAGGTAGATGAGATTTCCCCTAGTTCTACTTCGTCCACTGAAAACGTATCTGGCGCAACGTCGTGATAATTTACGTAATCATCTAGCTCGACTTCTATATGCTCCATACAGCTCACACGTATTGGATGCTCTTCGTGAAGTGGTGTTTCTTTTCCCTGAATAACGATTGTTTTTGCCATAATGTATTTACCCTCGCTTTATAGTAAATCGTCTCTTACTTACTCGGTTAAAAGATCGACTTTAGATTCATATACAAATTGCTTGTATTTCTCACTCTCCTAGTCTACCCCAGATGAGTACTGAATCAAAGGTGGTTGAACATAAAAAAGGAAGCTCTTTGATAAGCTGTCCCAAAAACAAAGAGGTTGGCTCTTCTTATCCAGTCAAGATATCGCCAGCAAAACGCGGATTTCCAACGTTAAAGACATCAAGACACAAAAATAGCCGGTTTTCACCATGTTAGGGGTGTAACCGGCTTTCTTTATAGCTCAAAATCCTCATCGTCTTTATATATCCATGATAATTCTACTATTGTTCTTCTTCTCCATATAAAGCCTCAGGGTAGTACCTTTTAATAATTTCATTAGTGGTTTCTTTGTTTGTTGCATGTATAAATCTTGAGTAAACTTCTACCCCAGTTGTTAATTCCAAATCGTTAAGTTCAAAAGCATGCAATGTACATACTAATTGATCCCTAACTTGTTCACCATAGTAATTTAGATATTCATGTTCGGCCTTTTTTGCATATTCTTCTGCCAATTTACAGGCTTGTTCTATGTCTGTAGCTTTAACTACTATGATGCTTTCTTCAAAAAGTTTATTCTCTTTACTTACATAATAGTCTGCATTTATTTTATCAGGAAGTGGACCCCCTGAGTGAATAGATTCAAAAAGAACTTTTACTGAATACCATTTCATTCGGCATTCATTCGACAAAACATTTTCCATACAAATCTCTCCTCTCGTAACTAACAACTTTTAGGTATATTAAAGTAAAACCCACCCTAAATTCTAGAGTGGGTATAAGCAACACCATTATTACTTATCGAATCGTTTATCTGTCAATAGTTTTTTAGCCTTTTTCGCATTTTTATCCCCACGTTGAGCTGCTGATTCAATTTCATCTAACGTTTTATCTAGCCATTCAGTAGGGAATTCTCTTCTAATGGATCCTTTTTTCTTAGATGAAATTATATCATCAGCTGTATCTGCTTTGAACCACGATTGGAATACATCATAAAGCCATGATCCTGCATAATAAATGGCACCACCAATTGCAATAGCTCCTGTAGCTAAAAGGGCAACTTCTCCGACACCAGGGATAGCATAAACTGCTACTACTGCTGGTACCCCTTGTGGTTTAGAAGCTGGTTTACTTACAGGTACTCTTGTAACTGTCTTTTTAGAATGAGAAGACATTTTTTCTTGGGCAAATGCGCTACTTGCTGGAGCTATAGCACCCCCTAGAAACCCAACAGTAGTTAAAATTGCAATACCTTTAATTATTTTTTTGTTTATCATAAATCATTTCCTCTTTTTCATATATTTCAAATATACGGATATATTACTATACTAACTATAAATTTACAATATTATCCATAAAATAAAACGATTAGGTAGCAAAAAACCTCTAATCAGTTCGATTTGGAAAAGAGGGTATTTTAATTTAACAGTTAGGATTAGTGGCGTAGAGAATGACGAAGGTTTATTTAATGAGCCTATACTTACTTCCACATCTCGATAATAAGCATTACGGGGTACCGCCACATGCCCATCAAGCTAAGGAAAATGCTACCTCCTCAAAACAAAAAAGGGGCTGTCTCAAAAGTCAATTTTTTGACTGAAAGACACCCCTAATTTTAAAATCCTTGATAAGCGGATGTAGCCTTTTTTCGTGCTTTGCCATACGGGGCATTTCATTTTGCAAAAAAAAAATAAGATGTGAACCGAACTTTTTTTCGATAAAAAGACAATATAGTGTGTAAGCTGCTTATTCAGGAGGGGCCCTCTGAATGGAAAATGAAGAATATACCAATTACTAATAAAAATGAAAGAGGGTGAAGAACAGGCGTTTCATACGATGTACGATGCCACCTTTCATCGCAAAAACTTTGGGAATCTCCCACTGGAAAGGATGGAAGAGATCAATGACTATTGAACGCAAAATCCGTGAACATCTGCACGAAGAGGCAGAAACGATGGAGTGTCCGCCGGCCATTTCCAAACGAATAGAACAATCCTATTCTCACTATTTGCAACAAAAAGGAGCGAATTCACTATGAAAAAACGATTAATTGGTGGAATGGTTGCTGCTGCGATTTTGATTCCAACCGCGGCATTTGCGGCCCCTGCCGTGATTGAAATGCTTACTCGAGTACCAATGACTTCAGAACAAGTCAAGGTGGATGAGGTTGGTAAAGCAACACTGGAGAAGCTGTATCTCGCATTTCCCGAAACAAAATCGTTTGAGATTGTCGATGCAAGCAACGTTCAAGGTGATGTATCCAAAGGGGATTTAATCAAAGTGAACCAAACAAGCATCGTCCTACAGGAAAAAGGAGGAACCGGCAAAAAGATTACCCTCCATACAAACGGTAGTACGGGTGAGATTGAACACGTGATTCAAGAGAATTGGGAGCCTAAGGAGAAGTCACTCATTACTTTAACCGATCAGGAAATCAAAGCGAAGGTAAATGATCTCATTGATAAAATGTATGGCAACATCGAAGAGTACGAGGTTGCTATTGAGCAAATGGAGAACCCGGATCAAAAAACGTTTATGTTGAATTACACCGAAAAGGGATCAAAAACACCGTTCTACCAGGTATTTGTTCAGGGCAATACAATCAGTGTTTCTATGATCGGAGGTGGACCTACAGCACCGGCGAATTCGGATTTTAATGGACCTGCTGCAAACTACCTGAATAATGAAGAATTGTTTAAATTACTGGGAATGGATGCTTCCACATTGAAAAAGGAATTGGATACAGGTAAATCCATTTTCGACATTGCGGCCACTAAAAATGTTTCGAGGCAACAGGTGCTTGACGTCATCATTGAAGCCGAAACGAAATCTCAAATAGAATTTAATCAAAAAAATGGATTCACAACAAATTCCAATCTTAAGAATGATCTAAATAAAAAGGTAGAACATGTACTTAATGATTCGAAAAAATAACGAACCTTGTTTTCCATCGTAATAAATCTGACCGAGGGACAGTTTGGGATTGTCCAAAGGTCAACCATGCAACAAAAGGCGCGGGCTTCTCTCTTTGTTTCACGTAGAGAAGGGGCCCGCGCTCCTTTTATTTTTCAATATAATGGGTTCCATATAAAATGAAAAATAGACCTAATACGGGTACAGCCGAGATACATGCAAAATGAGTCATAATCTTACTTTTATTTCCAAATGATGATTTTATCGCATTCTTAGTTTTAATAGTTCTTCATTAAATCCATACGTACTTTTTAACTTTTCTACAGCTTTACTTAAATATACGGTGTTCCATATAATGATGCCATTTATGAGAATGCTTAATGCAATTGATCTTGGAGAGCACGTTCAACTAGGGGTCACCTCACGAAACGGAAAAAATCGTACGTTAAGGAGCTAGTTTGGCAAATTTAGTAGGGAGTAAAAACCAACTAAAAAAAGAATTCTCATGATTAAAAACTTCCACAAAGCATCGTATCGTTTGTCAACCCTAGGATTGGTTGCTGTCATTGTTATATCTGGCGCTTCATTAGTAAATGCAAAAGCCCCTTCTCAAAATACTGTAGCTCAAAAACAAGATTCTGAGAAATTGTATGCAGGAGGTTTCAAAAAAAAATCCCAGCTTCCGAGGCTCTTGCGGACAAGAATGTGAAAGCAGCACTCGATGGAGTCTATGCTCAGTTTCCAGAAACAAAATCCTATGCGATTACAGGTGCCAGTTTTCTAGACAGAGGCGATTCTAGCTGGTATATCATTGTGTTTAGGGATAAAGCTTCCAAAGACTCAATCACTTTTAGAATAGATGCGAAAACGGGAGAGATTATGCCCTAGAAAAAAGAAGATAACCTGTGAAAAAGAATGGGTTGACATTTTAGGATTACGAATGTAATATACACATAAGGATTACTTATGTAATCCGAAAATACATGAACTAAAAGGAGAATTGGTATGAAAAAAAACCTTAAAAAAACATCCGTACGTTTGACAGCTTTAGGATTGGTCACTGCGATCGCCCTATCTGGTGGTTTACTAGTAAGTGCACATGAAAATCCAACTCAAAATACTGTAGCTCAAAAACAAGATTCTGAGAAATTGTATGCAGGAGGTTTCAAAAAAATCCCAGTTTCCGAGGCTCTTGCGGACAAGAATGTGAAAGCAGCACTCGATGGAGTCTATGCTCAGTTTCCAGAAACAAAATCCTATGAGATTAGTGTTTATCAAGATGTGGATTCAAGCGAGCAGTATACTATTAGACTTAATGAAGGTGCTTTTCAATTTTCAGTAGATTTGAAAACAGGGAAAGTTATCGATAGCATACGATCATTGGCAGCTTCCGAGGCTCTTGCGGACAAGTATGTGAAAGCAGCACTCGATAGAGTCTATGCTCAGTTTCCAGAAACAAAATCCTATGCGATTGAAGCCAGTTTTCTAGACAGAGGTGATTCTAGCTGGTATAACATTACGTTAAGTGATAAAGATTTCAAAAATTATTTCACTGTTGCAGTAGATTCGAAAACAGGGCAAGTTAGCTATACGGTACAATCATTGAAGGCTTCTGAAGTTCTTTCAAACGAGAATGTAAAATCCGGGGTAGATAAAATGCATGCCTTGAAACCAGAAACAAAATCCTATGAGATTACAGAAGCCAGTGTTACGGAAAACAATTTTTATGTCAGCTATCACATTACGTTAAGTGATAAAGATTCCGAAGATAGTATCGTTTTTTCAATAGATGGGAAAACGGGAGAGCTTATTGGATACTGATAAAAAACTCTCCACTTAAAATGAAGTGCACCCCTTATAGTAGAATAGGAAAAACTCCTTGGAAATCCGATTCAAGGGGTGCATTTTTGTTTAACAGCAACAAGCGCCCGAAATGTAAGCTCCCATCCAAGTGGCGAAATATGACTCAACAGATCGTATGTTTTGCGCTTTTTGTTGGTATGACCCCGGTTGACACCTGTAGATTACGGGTATAGTATAAACAAAATGATTACATTTGTAATTATAAAAAAGAGGGTGAGAGTGTATGACAGAACGTCCGAAAATTTCTGATTCAGAATGGGAAGTAATGAAAATCCTGTGGTCAAAAAAATCACCTCAAACAGCTAACGATATTATCAAAGCTCTTGAGGGACACAAGGATTGGATGCCAAAAACAATACGAACGCTAATCAATCGATTGGTTCAGAAAAACGCGATATCCTATCACCAAGATAAAGGCAGGGGCTATTTCTACTATCCCGTGGTTTCTCAGGATGACTATTTGCAAGTAGAAACCAAGTCTTTCCTTCAACGCCTTTATGGCGGGGCATTACAACCATTGCTTGTGAACTTCTTGAAAGACGAGAAATTGTCCAAAGAGGAGATCAGTGAACTAAAAAACATCCTTGATAATAAGAAAGAATCCTAGCTAAGGACGGAACGAAGAAAGGAAAGATAAGCGTGGAATTCGTCAATATCTATCTTTTACCCTTCTTTAGTTGGGTGTTACAGACTTCTATGATGGCTAGCGTGATGGTAGGTCTCATCTTATTGATTAAGGCTGTGCTTGGAAACAGACTGTCCCCAAGATGGCATTATCTGTTATGGATGCTGGTTATTCTGCGGTTGCTCCTCTTATGGGCACCTGAGAGTTCGTTCAGCATCTATAACATGCTACCCTATAGTCACGAAACATCACCAACGTTCCACATAATATCTTCGCTTCCCTCAGAGGAGTCAGTTGTCCCTAGCTCATCTATGCACCATGAAGGAAAAAAAGTGGAATCAGCTAGCCTTTCCCTCTATACGCTGGGGTTATTTATTTGGATAGTGGGTGTCTTTTGCTTTGGTATGGTAGCCATTGTTGTAAATAGACGAGTATATTTGCATATCAAAAAACAATCCATCATTACCGATCCACGAGTGATTCAGCTCTTTGAACGCTGTAAAAAGAAGATGTCAGTCAAACGCTCCATTCCTTTAGTCGTATCAAATGGAATTTCAAGCCCTACGGTTTTTGGATTTATGCGCCCCCGCATTCTCCTGTCTGATACGCTCTTACAAACGCTTGGAGATAAGCAGCTACAGTTTATTTTCTATCATGAATTAGCTCACATTAAACGAAATGATGTGGGGATCAATTTGCTGATGAATGCTTTGCTCCTCTTGCATTGGTTCAATCCACTTCTGTGGTATGCGTATTACCGCATGCGAGAGGATCAGGAAATTGCATGCGATGCACGTGCGCTCACATACATTGATTCCGAACAAAAAATCGAGTACGGTCATACGATCATCCGTTTACTGGAGCATTATTCAAGAAATCAGCATCTTCCTAGTTTGGCAAATTTAGTAGGGAGTAAAAACCAACTAAAAAGAAGAATTCTCATGATTAAAAACTTCCACAAAGGATCGTATCGTTTGTCAACCCTAGGATTGGTTGCTGCCATTGTTATATCTGGCGCTTCATTAGTAAATGCAAAAGCCCCTTTTCAAAATACTGTAGCTCAAAAACAAGATTCTGAGAAATTGTATGCAGGAGGTTTCAAAAAAATCCCAGCTTCCGAGGCTCTTGCGGACAAGAATGTGAAAGCAGCACTCGATAGAGTCTATGCTCAGTTTCCAGAAACAAAATCCTATGAGATTAGTGTTTATCAAGATGTGGATTCAAGCGAGCAGTATACTATTAGACTTAATGAAGGTGCTTTTCAATTTTCAGTAGATTTGAAAACAGGGAAAGTTATCGATAGCATACGATCATTGGCAGCTTCCGAGGCTCTTGCGGACAAGTATGTGAAAGCAGCACTCGATAGAGTCTATGCTCAGTTTCCAGAAACAAAATCCTATGCGATTGAAGCTAGTTTTCTAGACAGAGGTGATTCTAGCTGGTATAACATTACGTTAAGTGATAAAGATTTCAAAAATTATTTCACTGTTGCAGTAGATTCGAAAACAGGGCAAGTTAGCAATACGGTACAATCATTGAAGGCTTCTGAAGTTCTTTCAAACGAGAATGTAAAATCCGGGGTAGATAAAATGCATGCCTTGAAACCAGAAACAAAATCCTATGAGATTACAGAAGCCAGTGTTACGGAAAACAATTTTTCTGTCAGCTATCACATTACGTTAAGTGATAAAGATTCCGAAGATAGTATCGTTTTTTCAATAGATGGGAAAACGGGAGAGCTTATTGGATACTGATTAAAAAACTCTCCACTTAAAATGAAGTGCACCCCTTATAGTAGAACAGGAAAAACCCCTTGGAAATCCGATTCAAGGGGTGCATTTTTGTTTAACAGCAACAAGCGCCCGAAATGTAAGCTCCCATCCAAGTGGCGAAATATGACTCAACAGATCCTCTCGAAGAATGTTCTTTACTTTCCTGTATGCTCAAATAAACTGTATTCCAGACACTAATCGCGTTGTGTCGAGAGTTAGTTGGAGGCGGTGTAGATATTGCTACGGTGGTAGAACTGGATGGCCATGCAGATATTAATATGACCAGGAGGTACGCTAAACCCACCGCTATAGAGTTAGAACGCGCGATTGAAAAAGCATTTCACGCCTGATTGTGTGTAAGGAAAGGAGACAAATACCCTATGAATGCATCTAAAGATATTCAAACAATTGACGACGTTGTGGAAATCTTGGAAGATAAGATTCAGGAACGGAAGATGTACTTACAGAAAATCAAAGTAGACTCGAAATATCCTGAACATGCGCATGTAGTTGGACAGACAAGTGGTTTGCATTTGGCCCAAACATTATTACTTCAATTACAAAAGAATCAGAATGGCAAATTGTAATGTAACGTAAAAACTCGATGTTCCTTAGCGTACAGGAAATCGAGTTTTTTATTGCATCCAAATGCTTAGCTTGATGGCGATGTGGCGGTACCCCTAGTTAAAATGATGTTTACGGAAATTGCGGTTGTTGCTGTTCTTGCCCTTGCTCCGGCTTATCTCCGAGCGTTACTTTGACCACTTTCTTAAATCCTTCTCGGTACAGCGTAATCGATACAGATTCACCCGGTTTTTTATTCAGAGTGAAATATTTCAACAACTGTGCACTACTATTAATCGGTGTATCATCTAACTGCGTGATGACATCGTACTGCTTCAAGCCGCCTTTAGATGCTGGAGAGAAGCTACCTACGTCCATAGCAACTACACCTGTTTGCACTTCACTTGGCAGATTTAATACTTCTTTCCACGCATATTTAGGTACGTCAGTTAGATCGCGTGGGGTTACACCGAGATAGGCGCGTTTTAGATAGCCATCCTGCATTAGGCGTGGAACGATATTTTTTACGTCGTTAATTGGGATAGCAAATCCTAAACCCTCAACGCCCTCACGAGAAATTTTCAGCGTATTAATCCCGATCACTTGACCATAGATGTTTACCAAGGCTCCACCGCTGTTTCCTGGGTTAATCGCTGCATCTGTCTGAATAACGTCCAGCTCCCAATCCACAATGCCATCACCATTTATGTCTATTGGCATGGAGCGACTTGTGGAACTAATAATTCCTTGTGTAACGGTACGGGAGAAGTCTAGACCTAGTGGGTTACCAATTGCAATGGTTGGTTCCCCTACTTTTAAGGTGCTAGAGTCACCTAGCTCAGCGACCTTTGTTACTTTCGCCGCATCGATTTCTAATACAGCCAAATCGTTGTATTGGTCAGCTCCAAGGACTTTGGCATTTACTTTGTCCCCGCTTGCTAAACTTACTTCTATGCTTTGCGCACCCTGTACAACGTGATTGTTCGTGATGATATGCGCTTTCCCATCTTTCTTATCAAAAATAACACCAGAACCTACACCCGATTCTACGTTACCTGTTTGTCTGGTCCAGGGATTAGCTACCCGTTTGATATTGGTAATTCCTACAACAGCATCCTCTGCTTTTTCCACCGCGCTAGTGACCGCTGTTTCCACATTAACACTTACTGACTGATTTGTTTTACTAGATATCGTAGATGCTGCCACGGCTGCTTGATTGGCATCTGCTCCCGAATTTAAAGGTAGATTCATATAACCTGTTCTCGAGATTGCTGGCGTGAGCATAAGCACGACCAGACCACCAATGACGGCAGATGTGACAGAGGTCACGATATATTTGCCCATGCCAGAACGGCTAGCCCTTTTCTTTGGTTCCATTTCATAGAAATCTTTATCGTAATAACCCATAACAATTACTCCTTTCGCTCTAGCAGGAATAAAAGATAATTTTGTAATAAGGAACTTTCATATTCTTGCTGTAGTAACAGTATACGCAGGCTTTGAGGCAAATTAACGTTAGAAATATGGAAAGGTTGTGGAATGAAACTTGTCCACCCGCATAAGATGAGTAGTAAGCGTCAAGAATGGTTCTATGAATACACGAACAAGACTTCTAGAATATACTCAAATCATAAAAAGAAAGGACGTGCTTCATATGAAACAGCCCTTTTCCCCCCTAGATCAGCTAGACATTTTAGCCAAGCTTAGCGATCTGCGCCATGTTGATTACCATAATACGTTGGTGCTTCATGCCATTATTGAGTTATTGACCGAAAAAGGAATTCTTAGTCATGAAGAAGTAACTGCCAAAGCTCAGCAATTGGACGACCACATGAACAAGCAGGCAGTAGAAAAGCCTTTTTCAAAAGGATTTGATGCTTTTCAAAAGACCAAAAGCAATGCTCCTGTCGATTTTCAAGCTACCCAAAGAACAAATGAAGAGAATTATGTGCCTAGCAAGCCACAGTAATTTTATAAAAGCATGAACATAGCTTCCTACAACACTTCCAGCTTTGTAGGGCGATGCGGGTAGGTTTCTCGCAAGTACACATCATTTCCGACACTCAAACCTTTTTCTTCCAATATATTTTTAACCGTCAGCTTTGCCAGATCCATCATATTGTTTTCTTTGCTTAAATGCGCCAAGAATACGCGCTCTGCTCGTCCACCCAGAATATCTGTCAAAGCTTCGCCTGCCATTTCATTGGAAAGGTGACCTACATCGCTTAAAATTCGGCGTTTAATACTCCACGGATATTGCGACATGCGCAACATATCTACGTCGTGATTTGATTCAAAGATATAAGCATCTGCTCCGCGAATAACTTCCTTTATACGGTCACTTACATAACCTAGATCGGTTGCGATACTTAGTTTTTTATTATCCGCATGCATACAAAAGCCCATTGGCTCGGTAGCATCGTGCGAGATTCCAAAGGATTCGACCGTGATATCGCCGAATTCCATCGTTTGGCCCACTTCAAAGAGTTGCTTCTGGCCTTCTGGGATCGTTCCTATTAGTTTGTCCAATTCGCCCCACGTTTTTTGCGTGGTATAGATCGGGATGCCATAGCGTCTCGCCATGACACCCACCCCTTTTATATGATCGGAGTGCTCGTGTGTCACTAGAATCGCCTGCAAATCACCCGGCTTTACACCTACTTCTTCTAAACACGCCTCTGCTTGTTTCCCCGTAAGACCGACGTCAATCAATAAGGAAGTACGTTCTGTTCCTACATAGATGGAATTCCCCGTACTTCCACTGGCTAACACACTAAATTGCAACAGATATCCCTCTTTCCTCTATTCGACCATTCCTCTTTTGTCTAGTGGTCGCTCCATCGTCCCCGTAAATCCATTCATATATTCGACTTTATTGCCATGCTGAAAACGCCACACGGGTGCTAACACCTGTATCTCAGCATCGTATTTATATCCGTAATATCCTAGTGAGATGCTATCAATACTTTCTCCGCTCCTAATCACTTCTTTTTCTATCAGTGAACGTAGAGCTGTATAAGCAGTAATGATTTTGCGACCAGTTCCTTGGTTTTTCACCAGCAAATAGGTCTGCTTATAGCCCCTAATAAATCCGTCAGCGATGTGTAGCTCCAGCGGTGCGACGAACATCGGCAACCCATCATGCATCTGCCAATATACCGGAGTAGACAAAGTCCAGTTTACATCCCCTTTATACTGATCAGTGAATTTAATTGTGTTTTGTAGTTGGTTTAAGACATCCTTTGGACTTTTAAAATCTCTGATAGCGATCGGTTTTTCAAGGCGAGATTCTAGCACTGTATTATCTACAACTACCTGCTGATCCACCATCGTCTCCTGCTCAAAGGAAGCCGATGTCACATACTCTACATATAGATAGTTTAATAAAGGAGTTTCCTGTGGGATATCCATCTTGAGAGTGATGTTTTGCTTCGATAGATAGTTTTCAATCTCCCACTGCATATTTTGTGTTTCCGACTCTACACCATGTTGCAATTTTGATAGGTAAACCTGATAGCCAAGAAAAAGATTAAGCGTCAGGAAGGCAAGAATCAGAATGGTTTTCGTCTTACTCCAGTCCACTCACTATCCCTCCTTTTGGCACCGCACTGCGAACATCAATTATTTTATTATACATGCCTTCCAACTGCACCACCCAGGTTGGAATTACTTGCATGTAGCCTTTTTGCTCTACTAATTGATACGCCAGATATACATTGCTCACTTTTTCTGTGTCTATTTTGTTCTCTTGTAAATAGGCAACCAGATCAGTACCAGAAGCCACACTCACTTCCTTATAGCCAAAGAACGTATCTAAATCAATCAACGATCTTCTCATTGATTGAACCTGGCCTTTATCCATATTAAGTTGAATGTTATCGATTAATTTAGCATCCTGGCTGATTAACGGGTAGGCTCCGAGATATTGACGGAAAATGATTTGGGAGCTACTTTCCGTACGCTCTTCCATTGAACGTAAGCGGAATTCATCAATCCAACCCATATGCTGGTTTATAAAAGAAACGCTCTCTTGTAGCTGTTCGTAGGCGGTCATTTGTGTATCACCAGCTTGCCATACCGGTGTAGTTAGAGTCATTAAGTGTTGCCCATTACGCACCTGAACAGATCTGGTACCATCTGTATAAATGTTGGTACCATCCCGTTCCACTATCTGTCTAACCAAGCCTGGATCGAGAAAATAGCTATCCATTAACTGTTTGCGTGAAATAGGTAGATAGTTGTAATTGTACATACTCATGACACTTTGCTTTTTCGGTAGATAATAAATGTTCCAGAAGGTTAATTTATCTTGCATAATATACGGTGATCCCTGTGGGTCTTTATACATTTTCAATATCTGCTCAGGCAAATTCTTACCAAACAATAGATAGGAATTACGTAAATCTTTTGGACTCACGGCTGTCTTCGCTCGAAAGCTCTGGTGATCCTTTGTTGATAAAAATAGAGCGTACACCGTATCATCTGCCTCTTCATAATACAGCCAGACTCGATCTACTCCTGTTAACTCCCGATCAATATCCCCACGCAGCGTCAGTACCTGTTCCATAATGGAAATTGGTATTTGAGCGTTATATTGTAGCTCTAATCCCAGTTTTTTTCGTGCTATGCCATTCCACTTTTCTTCCGTCATGGGGTAATAGCTAAATTCATTAAAGTACCAGTTCTGCACTTGCCCCATCAGGATTCGATACACATCATCACTAGAGACCGCCTTTGTATGACGGTCTTCGCCATAATGAAAAAGAACAGCATCTGGTACCACAAAATCTTTCGCTTGCTTGGATGCACCCTGCTTGTCGGCAGGGACAAACGTGGCAGGTGATATAAATTCTAGCTGTGGCTGATTGTTTAGAAGAAGGGTAGTTAACATCAGACTGAGCAGGACCAATATCACAAGCACGACAGACTTTATATTTTCCATCCGCTCTCTGCTCAAGCTTCCTCTCCTCCTTTACCTAAAGGAATCCAAAATGTTACAATGGTCCCTTCATTCCACTCACTTGCAATTTGTATGTCTCCACCATGCGCTTCTACCAGTTCCCGAGCAATAGCTAATCCCAAGCCTGTGCCTCCTTGACTACGTGACCTTGCTTTATCCACTCGATAAAAACGTTCAAAAATGAACCGCAAATCCCGCTTGGGAATCCCGATACCTGTATCTTTTACAGAAATATAGGCACGTTGTTGTTCTCTATCAGCGCGTGCCTCTACCGTTACTTCCCCGCCCTCTGGCGTATATTTGAGTGCATTAGACAACAGATTATCCACTACTTGAGTAATCGCATCATCATCTATATATACATCGTCTAAACCTTCCGTATGGGAAAAAGTCAGCTTGATCCCATTTTGTTCACACTGCATCGCAAAGCGCTGGGTTGCGTACACCAAAAGTTCATTCATACTTACCTGTTTTTGATTCAATTGAATACCTTGCGCGTCAAATCTTGTGAGTTGCAACAAATCATTCACCAAACGAATCATGCGGTCTGTCTCATTCATGGTGACACGTAAGAATTGGTTCGATAGCTCTGGTACTTCCACAGCTCCATCCATGAGTGCTTCTGTGTAGCTTTTAATTGTAGTAAGCGGGGTACGTAGCTCGTGTGATACATTGGCTACAAAATTACGTCGCTGTTGTTCCGTGCGTTCCTGCTCCGTAACATCTTGCAACACAGCAATAATACCACCCTTTTTCCCACTATCCTGTTGGAGTGGCGTAATTAATACTCGCAACATAATCACTTCTCGATTAGATACCATCATCTCTAAAAGGAGAGGCTCCACTTCTTGAAATAAAGGCATTTCTTCTTCAGGTGGCAAGCGGAGCACATCATATATACTACGCTTTTGTTCTAAAACAGCTGCTTCCTGTACCTCAAGCATCTCTTCTGCTGATCGATTCATTAAGATAATCGTGCCATCTCGGTCAGTCGCCATGACGCCATCGCTCATGTTCGCTAAAATTTGCGACAGCTTTTCTCGTTCCTCTTCCTCTAATAAGACCGCCTCTTTTAAGCGTGCTGTCATATAGTTAAAGGTAGTGCCGAGCTGCCCAATCTCATCATCGCTATAAATGTGTACCGAACGGTTAAAATCCCCGTTAGCTACAGCCTTAGCCTGACGTGTCATTTCTTTTACTGGCTTCGTGATGGTTTGCGCTAATAAATACCCCAGCACTGCCGTGACGAATAATGCGATAAAAGTTCCTGTAGCAAAAATATTAGTGGTCTTGCGAATGGTCGTATACAAGCTTTCAATAGAAGCAACCATGTACACAGCCCCGTAAACCACGTTCCCCTTTTTTATAGGAACAGCTAATACCTTTACCCGCCCTTCTGTAACAGGATCGATACGCATAGACTCATTGCGTGTCCCAAGCAGAGCGATAGTAATCTCCTTCTGGGCAGTACGTTGTCCAATGATCGCTGGATTATCTTCTGAAGTGCTAATGACCGTCCCATTCGCATCGACTACCTGTACATGCGCCTCTTTAAAGGACATGTTACGGATCAGATTATCTATATCGGTTTTTACATCTTGTCCGTTATGATCATCAGGACTACGTGGCTGGCTAAAATATTTCTCTAGTAGAGTAGACAATAAGGTAGCCTGTCCATTTAAGCCTTCTGAAAAGTTGTTCGTATAGTACTTTTCTACTTCACGAGTAAAATATGCCCCAATGACTTGCATCGCCATTAATAGTAATAGCATATAAATGACGACTACTTTCCACTGAACTGTTTTGAACAGCTTCAGTTTAGCCATGAGTCGATCCTCCCGTGGAAGGTTGTTTCATGGTATAACCAAGACCACGTCTCGTGATGATATAAGTAGGCTGACTTGGATCATCCTCAATTTTTTCTCTAAGACGTCTAATTGTGACATCGACGGTACGCACATCACCAAAATAATCATAGCCCCATACCGCTTGCAACAAATGCTCTCGTACCATGACCTGTCCTTGATGCTTTGCCAAATAGACAAGCAATTCAAATTCACGATGGGTTAATTCCAGTGTTTCATCTACTTTCTTTACCGTATAAGAGTACAAGTCAATCTCAAGATCACCAATGCGGAAAAGGTGCTTATTCTGTACTCCTTGCTTTGGTTTTTGCCTGCGTAGATGAGCTTTTACACGAGCTAATAACTCACGTGTACCAAATGGTTTGGTCACATAATCATCTGCACCTAATTCTAAGCCCAGTACTTTATCTAACTCCGAATCCTTAGCCGTTAGCATAATGATCGGCATTTCATATTCCTGACGTACAATCCGACACACGTCCATACCATCTCGACCAGGCAACATAATATCTAATAAAATTAAATCAGGTTTTTCTTGATGCACCAACCGAAGAGCTTCTTCGCCATCATAAGCGCACACCACTTGATAACCCTCTTTTTCTAAAGAAAATTTCAATATATCAGCAATTGGTTTTTCATCATCCACTACGAGGAGTTTCGCCAATGGATTCACTCCTTTCGACTACTCGATCTATTCGCGTACTCTGTCCATTCCACTTTAACGAATAATTTCCTTTCAAGCAATCTACAGAGCTTCACGTAACTAGTAGAGAAAAAGAAAACAGACCATCCTGGCATTTCTCTGCCAGAATTGGTCTGTTGAATTGTCTATTGTTAGCGTAACACAGAAAGCGGGTTCACCAAACGCCCGTTTTTGTGCACTTCAAAATGAAGATGGACACCTGTAGAGTCACCTGTAGAGCCCATAACACCGATGGCGGCACCTTGGCTGACAACTTGTCCAACTTTTACTTTTGCACTGCGTAAATGTCCATAGAGAGTTTGCATACCATTTCCGTGATTAATAGTAACTGAAATACCGTAGTCACCATTCCAGCCAACTTGGACAACGCGACCGTTATCTGCTGCTTTCACTGTACCTGATCCCGCAATATCAATTCCCTTATGCATACGTCCCCAGCGAGTGCCGAATCCACTGCTGATATAGCCTTTTGCTGGCCAAGTGATGCGACCGGTACCACGGTCTGCAATGACCTTCGTACCCTTTTCAATAACTTTTGAGACCGGTTGTTGAATCATATCTTCATCGATCATCTTTGTTGCTACAAGCTGACCATTTTCTTTTATATATTCATATTGAACACGTTTTAAACCGTTCTTACCTTCTTGCACTACTTTTGTTTCGCCTTTAGGCATTTTTGCATTCGATTTTGTTTCAATGGGATAAAAAATATTTTCGTCCTTAGTTGCATTCTCCACCACTTGAACCGTCACATAAGGGCGAATCTCGGTAACATTTAATTTTTGATCCAATTGAAGCAACGTATTCTCGGTAACACCAGGATTATTTTTAAATATCTGTTTTTGGGTAATTCCATATTGTTTAGCAATTCCGCTAACTGTATCACCAGACTTCACAGAATGTGTCACGTCTTGTGCCGTACCCTTAATCAATACTTCTTCTAGTTTTTCAGCTGGAATAATCTTGTCAGCTGGTACAATTTCTGCATCGAGGGAAATTTTTTCCTTAAATTTCACTGACTTAACCTGTTTGTCAGTCGGAAGAGAAGCCGCCATAACTTCTTGTTTATTTGTTTTCTTCATGGGAACGCCACTGAACCGTTCCTTGATGTCTGTTAAAATTTGATCTGCTTGTTCTTGATTAGCTGCATAACCTACAAGTTTGCCTTCCACCATTACCTTTACAGCTTCAACCTGAAGATTTGCTTCCTTTTCAAGCTTTTGAAGTGTTTCGTCATTGTTTACTTGCCCTTTAAAAACCTTTTCTTCTGCAAACGTGATATTATCACTTAGCGTAAGCGGGGCATGATGTTTCTGTTCCTGTTCCTTTAAGCGTTCTTCCGTCCATTGCCTCACCACTTCAGGGTTGTCCACCACACCTATCTCTTTGCCATTTAACACGACATGATAAAGGGGAGTCATATTAGAAGTGTAGTAGTAATTCGCATAGGTTACACTAGAAGCACCCATTATAAGTGTCACAGCTACAGTAACAGATTGTTTCTTATGGCTAAGGATATATGCCCAAGCACGGTCTGCAATTCGTCTGGAACTTTGATTACATGTATCAAGCAATGGCTTGACACGTTGAACCAACCAGTCTTTCCATTCGGCCGGTCGCATCATTAATACCTCCTATAAGCCTTTCCAACATCAACATTACTCGCGAAAAGTTGAAAAAACAAAATGTTCCAGCACAAAGTGTCTGGAGTTAAATTATACCTGTCAAATTTCCTATATAAGCCAACTTATTAAACTGTATCACATCACAGCAATCGACATCAAGTGTAAAATCGGGTCGAATAAATAGTTATGTGTCGAGTAATAATAAAGTCACAAGACTGTAAAAGAATAACAAGGTACTATTTTCCTAGATAATAATGATTATTTCCATAGGAAATAATCCCCATGACAAGTAAAGAAATAACGATCGGCTCTGGTAAAAATATAGTGTCGATTCTTGCCATGCTTCTCATCAATTGGAGGTAATTTCTATGAAAGAAATTAGTGTTTTAGCAGGTTTTTCATCCCTTCAGAATGCTCAACAAGCAGCAGATGAATTACGTCAACTGGGATGCTCTACAGTCCAAATTGATGAAGTAAGCAGTTATCCCGGAAAAGGGGTAGACAAAATAATGAATGCCATTACCGGGGAAATACCCAATTTAGGAAGTTTGACGTTAAGTGGAGACTTCCCTACTGGGCCTGATGCTAGTGTTTTAGCTGCCGCTGACCCTTCAGCTAGCGGTATGGCTGATCGAGGTGCTGAAGCAAGTATGCCAGGTCTGGTGCTAACCTGCCTAGTTGATGATGCCATCAGTAGCAAAGCAACTCAAATTATTCAATCCTATGGTGGTTTGGTTTAAACGGTTATCTCCCACCATTAG
This sequence comes from Brevibacillus laterosporus, assembly GCA_007833815.1. Classification (NCBI taxonomy): domain Bacteria; kingdom Bacillati; phylum Bacillota; class Bacilli; order Caryophanales; family Paenibacillaceae; genus Brevibacillus; species Brevibacillus laterosporus. The sequence continues at coordinate 908,127 of CP033464.1, forward strand.
AAAAAAGGAAAAGGGGCTGTTCCCAACGTCTACGCACATTCACCTAGACGAAGAGGACAGCCCTTTTCCTACTCTACTGCTCCTTTGGTACAAAACCAAACCAATAGTACAATTCATTTCACTACTTTTCTTTTTCAATCGATATCCCCTGCTATTCTAATGTACATGGATCCGGCATACTCTTACTTAATAGCAACCATGGAAGTAATGTCACGTATGGATAGTCTACGAATTTCTTTCTTTTTGGTTGGTACATCATCTTCTCTCTTACCAAGTATGAAGCAGACATATCCCTTGCTCACGTGAGTCATCGTACCACTGATGATTACCCCATTAAACATTTTAACTTCTACGTCCTTACCCACTAATGTCATTGCTTTTTGATCGAATCCCATTATCAAGCACCCCGTTTTCATTTGGTATACGATACGATATGCCCAGATGGTGGGTACTGGTGACTGTCCCAAATAAATGTTTTTTCTAAGAATAGAAATTCATCGTCTCGGTTCATGAAAAAAAGCAGCTCCTATGCTATTTACCAGCATAAGAACCGCTTTTTTTATTTTCGAAGTAACTATACGTATATGCCTCTTACTACATTGGTTTGTTCACGGTCAGGACCAACGGAGAAGATGGACATCGGTACTCCTGTTAGCTGTGTGATACGTTCAATATAGTGACGAGCAGTAGCAGGCAGATCGTTTAAATCACGAATGCCCGTAATATCTTCACTCCAACCTTCAAGCTCTTCATATACTGGTTCACATTCAGCCAGTACTTTTAAACTTGCCGGGAATTCGTTCAGAATCTCACCTTTGTACTTATAAGCTGTACAAATGCGCAGGGTGTCTAAGCCAGACAGTGTATCAAGCTTCGTAATTGCTAAGCCAGTAATACCACTCACGCGACGGGCATGACGAACAACCACAGTGTCAAACCACCCGATACGGCGAGGTCTTCCTGTCGTTGTACCAAATTCAAAACCTACTTCACGGATGTGATCTCCAATTGCATCATGCAATTCTGTTGGGAATGGACCGTCCCCTACACGTGTTGTATATGCTTTAGCTACACCAATTACTTGGTGAATCTTGGATGGTCCTACGCCAGAACCGATGGTAACTCCACCAGCAATCGGGTTAGATGATGTTACATATGGATAAGTACCTTGGTCAATATCAAGTAAAACCCCTTGAGCTCCCTCAAATAGAACACGGTTTCCATTATCAATCACATCATTTAGCACAACCGATGTATCAGATACGTATGGACGAATGATTTCAGCATACTTCAGATATTCTTCATAGATATCTTCTAGTACAAAACCTTCTTCGTTATATAGCTTTTCAAGAATACGATTCTTCTCTTCCAAGTTACGTGCTAATTTCTCTTTAAATTCTTCTTTGTCCATCAAATCAGCGATACGAATACCAATACGTGCTGCTTTATCCATGTAAGCAGGTCCGATACCCTTGCGAGTTGTACCAATTTTATTTTGGCCTCTGCTCTCTTCTTCTACCCCATCCAGTTTAATATGGTACGGTAGAATAACATGAGCACGATCACTAATTTTTAAATTGTTAGTGGTGAACCCATGGCCATGCAGATAATCTAGCTCTGCTACCAATGCCTTTGGATCAATAACCATTCCGTTTCCAATTACGCAGATTTTATCCTTATAAAAGATCCCGGATGGAATCAAATGCAGCTTGTATTTATTCCCACCAAAAATAATCGTATGGCCGGCGTTGTTACCTCCTTGGTAACGTGCTACTACCTCTGCCGTTTCTGCCAAATAATCTGTAATCTTTCCTTTTCCTTCATCGCCCCATTGGGTTCCTACAACCACGACCGTTGACAATGAACACACCTCCTGATTAATAATCAGAAAAACAAATTAATTTTACTAAACCAAAGACCAGATGTCAACTAAATCACGAACATTATATAATCATTATTATTATATGTTCGTAAATACATCATCATTCTATGCTAAAAAGGCGCAAGTTTCCCTGTCCTTATACCTATTTTTCTTAGTATATGCCAAAAAAAGAAAAAGCGGCGAATTCGAGCCTTTGTTGTACCTAGAAAAATTATTATTTTTCATCCGGCACCAAAAAGCCATCTTCTCTACAAGGAAGATGGCTCTGCTTTTCATTAACCTACATCTCGATATCGTTGATCTAGGCTAACGAATTTATTAAATTCTTTTAAGAAAACAAGCTCAACGGTTCCCGTAGGACCATTACGTTGTTTGGCTATGATAATTTCAATAATATTTTTAGCTTCCGTTTCCTTATCGTAGTAGTCATCACGATACAGGAAAGCAACAATATCAGCATCCTGCTCGATAGATCCCGATTCACGAATATCGGACATCATTGGGCGCTTGTCTTGCCGTTGCTCAACAGAACGACTTAACTGTGACAGAGCAATGATAGGTACATTAAGTTCACGAGCAATCCCTTTTAATGTACGAGAGATCTCTGATACCTCCTGCTGACGGTTGTCACCCTTTCCTCGCCCCTGAATTAACTGCAAATAGTCAATCAGAATGAGCCCAAGTCCCTTTTCAGTTTGAAGACGTCTGCATTTAGCACGAATATCTTGTACGGTTATACCTGGCGTATCATCAATGTAGACAGGTGCCTTAGCTAAAGTCCCAATAGCCATCGTTAGCTTTTGCCAATCATCTTCTTCCAACCCACCAGAACGCATACGGGAGGCATCTAAATTACCCTCCGCACAAATCATACGTTGAACGAGCTGTGATGCGGACATCTCTAGAGAAAAGATAGCTACTGTTTCGTTAGCTCTTGCAGCTACGTTCTGGGCCACATTCAAAGCAAATGCTGTCTTCCCTACAGAAGGACGGGCTGCTAGAATAATCAGGTCAGAACGTTGGAAACCAGCAGTCATTTTATCTAAATCAGGATACCCAGATGGAATACCTGTTACATCGCCTTTTCTTTGGCTCAAAAACTCAATACGTTCATAGGTTTCCATCAAAGCATCGCGAATAGGAATAAAACCTCCGCTATTGCGATTTTGCGCAATCTCTAGGATGTATTTTTCCGCATCTGCAATGATTTCGCCTACTTCATCTTCACGTGAGTAGCCATCATTAGCAATTTTAGTAGCCGTTCGAATTAATCGACGAAGTAATGATTTCTCTTCCACGATCTTGGCATAATACTCAATATTAGCTGCTGTAGGAACAGAGCTAGCAAGAGATGTTAAATAGACCACACCACCCGTTTCTTCCAAGACCTTTTGATCCTGTAAATCTGCTGTTACGGTTACAAGGTCAACAGGCTCTCCTCTTTCATAAAGGACGAGCATGGTATTGAAGATACGCTGGTGAGAAGTTTTGTAGAAGTCTTCTGGGCGAAGGAGTTCCATCGCAGTAATAAGCGCTTCTTTGGATAAGAAAATCGCACCCAACACCGATTCTTCCGCCTCTATATTTTGCGGCGGCACACGGTCCAAATATAAATCGCTCACTTCACACCCCTCAACTTCTGTTCATATTTTACTCTTCTACTACATGCACTTTTAAAGTAGCCACAATGTCGTGGTATAACTTTGTTTTTACTTGTGTAACGCCTAAAGAACGAATAGGCTCCATATCTAATTTACGTTTGTCCACTTTTACGTTAAATTGCTCTTCCAACGCTTCTACAACTTGCTTGCTGGAAATCGCACCAAAAAGACGTCCGCCCTCACCGGCTTTCCCTTTTATTTTAACGGTCATTTCGTTCATTTTCTCAGCCAATTGTTGGGCTTCAAGCTTTTCTTGCTCTTTTCTTTTATCTTCGCTCTTTTTTTGTGCCTCTAAATTCTTAACATTTCCATCTGTTGCTTCTTTTGCTAAGCCTCTCGGAAGTAAGAAATTGCGAACATAGCCCTCAGACAATTCCTTGATTTCACCTTTTTTACCTTGTCCTTTTACGTCTTTCAAAAAGATTACTTTCATTTGAAACGTCCTCCTTTACAATTCTGTATCTATTACATCTTTTAACAATCGTACAGCGTCAGGAATGGCAATATCTTTCATCTGGGTAGCAGCTCCATTTAAATGACCGCCTCCACCCATTTTCTCCATAATTGACTGTACATTTATATCACCTAATGAACGCGCACTAATTAAAACTGCTTCATCAGCACGCATGGCAATGACAAACGAGGCCTGAATTCCCTCAAGTGTTAATAGAGCCTCAGCGGCTTGTGCTACCTGCACCTGAGAGTAGGTTTCCTGAGGGTCTCCCACAGCAATCGCCATCTTGTCACGATACACCTCTGTATTCATAACTACACGTGCACGCTTGACAAACTGTTGGATATCCTCTTTTAAGAAACGCTGTACCATAGCTGTATCGGCGCCATTCCTCCGCAAGAAGGAGGCTGCCTCAAAGGTACGTGAGCCTGTACGGAACGCAAAGCTTTTGGTATCAACTACAATCCCTGCTAACAACCCTGTAGCGGTCACGCTATCAAGACTAACACGATCATTCTGGTACTGTAGAAGCTCAGTCACTAGCTCAGCTGTTGAAGAGGCATATGGCTCCAAATACAACAGGACGGGATCATTAATAAACTCTTCCGAACGTCGATGGTGATCAATAACCACAATTCGACTGGTTTCTTGCAATAGACGGGATTCAATCACCAGTGACGGACGATGTGTATCTACAATTACCAATAAGGTCCGTGAAGAGACAATCTGTAGAGCTTGATCAGGTGAAATGAATGCTTCCGCTAGTGGAGATTGATTCACTTCCTTCATGAGTCGCTCAATCGCTGGATTAACCTCGTCCAATACGATAAAACCTGGTTTATTGTGTATTTGTACGGTTTTTATCACACCAAGACAAGCCCCGATAGAATCCATATCGGCATTTTTATGTCCCATGACAATAACTTGCTCAGCTTCGTGGATTAAATCACGTAGCGCATGGGCAATAACCCTTGCACGAACACGTGTCCGTTTTTCAACGGCATTGGACTTACCACCATAGAAGGTTAATTTATTTCCGACTTTCACTGCTGCCTGGTCACCACCGCGTCCAAGAGCAATATCTAGACTGGATTGAGCATTCTTGCCCACTTCCACTAGGCTTGGCATTGCTGCACCTACCCCAATGGACAACGTAATCGGAATCTTGTTGTCAGCTGTCATTTCGCGCACGACATCCAAGATATCAAAACGTGTTTCTTCTAACCGATCTAAGGTAGCGCGATCCATAACCGCTAAAAACTTATCAGAACTCATGCGACGAAGTAAAATTCCATGCTTTTGTGCCCATTCGAGTATCACGCCAGAGACACTAGTCGTAAGTAACGTACGGCTTTGGTCATCCATTACCTGGCTTAGCTCATCAAGATTATCTAAATGAATGATACCCACAATGGTTTTTTCTTGCTGGTACCGAATAGCTAGTTCTTTGTATTCAGTTACATCGGTAAAATACAGCAAACGTTCTTCGGGACGGATTAATACCTCATAAATTCGCTCACCAAAGATAAAATCAAGTTTCTTCTGTTCTGCTTTCCATTCAAGTGCAGGAAATACTTCAGCTAACTCTTTTCCGATCAAATTATCCATATTGGTCATTTGTTGCATATAAGGATTTGTCCACTCAACTTCCCGATCCTCATTAAACAACAATATCCCAATGGGCATTTCCTGTAATACGCCCTCACTTGCCTTCTTAACTCGATGATTAATAGTGGCAATATACATTTTTAAGTCTTGCTGAAATTTCTTTTCAATCTGAAGCGTGGCTAATATGAGACCGATAATAGAAACTATCCCTATTGCGCCATATATCCAGTGATATAACGTCAAGATGGCGACAAGCACTAAGCTAAAACTTAAAGCTAAAACCATATGTAAGCCATACCAACGTTTAAACAGGAACTTGGGCATTTACTCAGCTCCTCTTCACTTTCTACTCTCAAGTCTAGTACGTAATCGTATGCCCAAATCAAGCAATCCCACGAATCCTAATACGGTAGCCAACAATAATACTACCCCGCCTATAGTAAGTATAGTAGCTAGGAGGAGAAAAATAAATACTCCAGCAAAGACATATGGAAAACGCCATTTGCTCTTATATTTATCAACAACGAATGCTACAAACCCTACTCCCTGAATAAAAAAGAGGAATTGTAGAGCATAAAATAAGTTAAATAACAAAGAACCACTCGTTGTTTGACCCATTGTATTTCTATTGAAAAGCATGAACAGCAACGTTACCACATAAAAAAACAGAAGTGATCTCGGTAATTGCCATTCTCGTATAGGTGGCATAGCTGGAATTTTGATGGACAATCTTTTACAGATCAGTCGTGCAATCCAATGAATAATCGTGGTAGATACAAAGCTACCAAACATAATGAGAAACGGCAACAGGACGGTCACCATCTGAAACATATCCTGTATCATTTTTTTCCATTCTTCTACGGTAAGTTCTGGAGGTCTTACATCTAAAAGTTGCTGACTATTTAATACTAATTCTTTACCTTGATTAAACTGTTGAACAATATCAATACCCAAAAGCTTTGATGATACATAAACCAAAAACACATAAGATAGCGCTTTAACAATGGAACCTGCAAAAATACCTGGAAATGCCCGATCTGTCTTCCTGTAGGTATAGCCCATCGCCCAGCCCAACATTACGGAAGATAGTGCAAAAATAATACCTACAATCGAGCTAATGATCAGTCCAAGCACAGCAAATGCTACTGATATCATAACCATTTGTTTACCTGTTCGTCTCATTGCTAAAATAATGAACGGAATAGGTAACAAGATAGAGAATACGCCGGATAGAAAAGTTGCCAGGCTTAAAAAGAGAAATACACCTGCAATTCCTAGTAACAAAGCACTTTCTGCTAGTTGTTTGGTTCGATTAGGCAAAAAGGAGCGACTCCCCTCTTATAAATATGGAAAAAGAGGGGCCACGTCTCTGTGCCCCCCTTTGACTTTATTAATTCTATTCAGCCGAATATGGCAGCAACGCTACTTGACGAGAGCGCTTAATAGCGATTGTCAATCTACGTTGGTATTTAGCAGAAGTACCAGTTACACGACGAGGTAAAATTTTACCACGCTCGCTGATGAACTTCTTCAGAAGATCAATGTCTTTATAATCGATCTTTTTAATCTTGTTAACAGTAAAGTAGCAAACTTTACGGCGTTTATTAGGACGTCCTTTACGTGCCATGAGAGTCCCTCCTTTTCAAGTTATGATAGTTTAATACGATCTAGAACTTACTAGAAAGGCAGATCATCATCTGAGATGTTAATCGGCTTTCCAGAATCGGCGAAGGGGTCATTAAATGAATCGTTATTACCTTTGGAAGCCGGACGCGTACCACCACCATAGCTTGGACCAGGGTCATAGCCGGTGTTTCCTTCACCCGCTTCACGTGAGCTCAGGAATTGCACGTTATCTGCAACAACTTCTGTCACGTAAACTCTTTTACCTTCTTTATTATCATAGCTTCTGGTCTGCAAACGACCTTCTACTGCTGCTTTTCTACCTTTGCGAAGATAGTTGGCACACAGATCAGCCAATTGACGCCATGCCACAATATTGATAAAGTCCGTTTCCTTTTCGCCACCGGCTCCAGAATAAGGACGATTTATCGCCAAGGTAAAAGTCGTTACCGCAACACCATTGGGCGTATAACGCAACTCAGGGTCCTTTGTTAAGTTTCCAATTAGAATAACACGATTTAGCATAAGACTCCCCTCCCCGCGACAACTATTACTGGTCTTCTCTTACGAAAAGGAAACGAATAACGTCGTCGTTAATTTTCATCAAACGCTCAGTTTCAGTAACAACTTCAGCGTTAGCTTTAAAGTTCATCAAAACGTAGAAACCATCCTTGAACTTTTGGATTTCATAAGCAAGACGACGCTTACCCATTTCTTGAAGTTTGGTGACTTCTCCACCATTGTTAGTCACGACTTCGCTATAACGAGCTACGTTCGCTTTCACTTTCTCTTCTTCAAGGTCTGGACGCAATACATACATTACTTCATATTGACGCATACCTTTTTCACCTCCTTTTGGACTAGCGGCCCTTTTAAAAAAAGGACAAGGAGCGAGTGCTAATGAAACCTGCTAGAGGCACCCATTTTCCATACTCGCATTTTTGCATTATAACAAACCATTAGAGACAAATCAAGAGATTACACGTTAAAACGGAAGTGAATAACGTCGCCATCTTTTACCACGTATTCTTTACCTTCCAAACGGTACTGTCCTTTTTCACGAGAAGCATTCACGCTTCCTGCTTCGACTAGATCATTATAAGCTACTACTTCAGCACGAATAAATCCACGCTCAAAATCTGTATGAATAACGCCAGCAGCTTGAGGAGCCTTGGTTTCTTGACGAATCGTCCATGCACGTACCTCTTGAACCCCAGCTGTAAAATACGTAATCAGACCAAGCAAGGAATACGCAGCACGAATCAAACGGTCAAGACCTGATTCTTGCAAACCTAGTTCTTCTAGGAACATTTCCTTATCTTCGCCTTCCAATTCAGCAATCTCAGATTCTACTTTCGCACTGATAATAACTACTTCAGCGCCTTCCGTTTCCGCATGCTTGCGAACTGCTTGTACATGTGGATTTTCATCAGCAGTATGAATACCATTTTCAGCTACATTACAAACATAAAGCATCGGTTTAATTGTCAAAAGGTGCAGGTCACGAATAATTTTTAGCTCATCTTCCGTTAGCTCAACACCACGTGCTGCTTGACCTTCTTCAAAAGCGGCTTTTAATTTTTCCAATACATCAAGCTCTACTTTTGCCTCTTTATCACCTGATTTTGCTTTACGTCCCATACGATCAATGCGACGAGTAACGGAATCTAAATCAGCAAATACCAATTCCAAGTTAATGGTTTCGATATCGCTCACTGGATCTACTTTACCTGCTACGTGTACGATGTTCTCATCTTCAAAACAACGTACCACCTGTGCAATCGCATCTACTTCACGAATGTGGGCTAAAAATTGGTTTCCCAATCCTTCCCCTTTGCTCGCTCCTTTAACCAAACCAGCAATGTCTACGAACTCAAAAGCAGTAGGTACGACTTTATTTGGAACAACGATCTCTGTTAATTTGTTTAGACGTGGATCGGGTACTTCAACGATACCAACGTTAGGATCAATCGTACAGAAAGGATAGTTAGCGGATTCTGCTCCCGCTTGTGTAATCGCATTAAACAAGGTAGATTTACCAACATTCGGAAGACCTACAATCCCACAAGACATTCCCATATATATACACTCCTTAATTTCCGAAATAGAACATGCTCTCTAGTATAAAGAGTTAATGATTATAATACAATCACGTAGTTTCCAACTTTTAATAGAAAGAGTTCCCACAATAAGGACCTCAAATTGCTTCTTCGTATTCCTTTAATATCTTATAAAAAGTCGTCTTTTTTAAATCGAGTTCCTTCAAAAATTGTACATCAAGTAATGGTACCGCTCTTCGATCATCTGACCAATTTTACATTTGATCGCCACTAACTTCACCTCATAACAACACTTCTTTTCTATGAATGTCGAATCCTTTGACGAGGAAATGGAGGTTTTGACGAAAAAAGCTCCCCTTACAGGGAGCCTTACAAACTTAGCAGTTATTAATTTCCTTCTTCTGGCCCTAAAGAACCTGTGCCTATACCATGATTGTCCTGACGTAGCCGATCCGCCATATCTTTGAACGACTGAATAAGTGTATCGTCAATAAAACGATTTAAGGATGTATGAAGGATGAGACGCTTTTGTTTATCATAAATTTGCACCATGGGCTTAAATCCTTCTATGGAGCGTTGGTGATTATCTAATATACGTGGTAAGAAAGGGAATATCACAACCATCCCATCCGTTGTAATAATTTGCTCAGAAATTGTCATTGCCATGTATTTCATGACGTCGAGCCGTTTTTGCGTTTCATTGTAGCGTATCCACATGATAGAGAAAAGACCAATAACGACAAGACCAACACATATAGTGAGTACATAACGAGTTGTCCAATAGGTTAATAGCGTCTTCCGCTCTTTATTTTTCATTGACACAGAACTGATACCCCAATCCCCGTAGTGTACGAATCTCTCCTTCATCGGTTGGCCAGTTTTGTAAGGTTCTCCTGATCCGTTTCACCGCTAGATCAACAGCACGATCACTGCCCTCATAATCCATACCCCAAACGTGTTCGATTAACTGCTCCCTTGTAAAGGTCTGATTGGGATGCTGTGCGAGAAATAAAAAAAGGGACAGAATACGTGGTGTGAAAGTAAGTTCAATGCCGTGTAACATAACAGAATGAGCCTGGTAATCTACTTTTAAACTACCAAAAATCCGTGCCTGATAGTCACCCATGACCAGCAAAGTGCGTCGCATGACAGCATTGACACGTGCCACAACTTCCTCACCAATGAAAGGCTTGGTAATGTAATCATCAGCACCCTGATTTAACCCAGTTATCTTCTGGTCCAGTTGTCCTAACGCTGTTAACATGATGACGGGACAACTACTTTTGCTACGTATATACTCTAGTACCTTCCAACCGCTCTGCCCTGGTAGCATGACGTCCAATAAGACCAGAGAAGGTGTCACACGATCGAATATAGTAATGGCTTCTTCACCGTCAAAGGCAAGCTCCACCTGATATCCCGCTTTTTCCAAATAGACTTGTAAAACCCGAGAAATCGACCCTTCGTCTTCTACGATTACTATTGTTTGCATATCATATGCTCCCTTCCAACTGTATAACGTTTGAAGGATTAGTGTAAATGCCTTTCTCTTCCATCCGCATTTCGAATTGTTCCTGAGTTAATGTACCATTTTTCAATTGTTCCCCCAGCACCCCTTAAAGTAGACATTGGAAAAACCCTCGAGGTTATCCGATGAACTTTAGGGGGTGTATTTTTATGGCAATCAAAGGACAGAAGTTTAGAAGTTATCCAGAATCACTTAAATTGGAAGCAGTACGATTGCATCTAAATGAAAAGTGGACTCACAAACAGATAGCTGAACACTTGGGAATTAACGATAAAGATCGTGTTAAAGTTTGGATGAGAAAAGCGGGGGGAATTTAGCTTGCTTGAATCAACGTGGACGACGTGAGGTGTATCTTGATCAGGATTTACTACTGGCTTTGTTTGAAAAACTTATAATTCCAGATTGTTAAATGGGAATTAGTCTTAACTAAACATCTAAAAGATGAGTGCTAAAAATCACTTCTGAAGAAAAGGAGTTAAAGAAACATTTTATTATTATATTGTACACAACTAAGTTTTAATACAAAAGAGCCGGTTTACTCTTAACGGGGTAAACCTCGGCTCTTTTTTGTCGAAATCTGCTTAACGTGGTTTTTTCCAAAATGCTGGCGGTATTCAGGATTTTCCCCATAACGATATAAATAAAAGTGAATAAATATTTCCTAGTTTTCTCCTTAATTGATTGAAACGACCATTTCTTTACTATCTGATACCTCATTGTTTAGCTAACTCATCCAAATCCCAATTTTTTCTATACAGATAAACTCCAGATTGTTCTGATATAATTCTTTTAGGTGATGAAAAATGTCTTATCGAATCCTGGTCATTGAAGATGACATAGATATTCAGGAAGTAATAAAAGAATTTTTATTAGCACATGGTTTTTTGGTTGAAACTGCTTCAGATGGGTTAGAAGGAGTGGCACTCTTTAACAAACAAGAGTTTGATCTCGTTGTATTAGATATTATGATGCCAAATTTAGATGGCTATCAAACTTCTAAAATAATAAGAAGTACATCGAACGTACCTATTATTATGTTAACTGCTTTAGAAGAAGAACTAGACCAAGTTAAAGGCTTTGAATCAGGAATTGATGATTATATTACGAAGCCATTTTCATTTGATATTTTAATTAAAAGAGTAGAAGCGATACTAAGAAGAAGCAGAAACAAAGAGCATAATCATATTTATACATTTCAAGAGTTAAAAATTGATTGTGATACGTATAGAGCCTTTGTAAATGAAGAGGAAGTAATCCTAACTACTAAAGAATTTGAAATTATTCAAACATTATTAGAAGCTAAAGGCAAAGTCATTTCGAGAGAAGCCATGTTGGATAAACTTTGGGGATATGACTACTACGGAGATTCTAGAATATTAGATACTCATATGAAAAACATAAGAAAAAAGCTTAATCTACCCTATCTTAAAACAGTAAAGGGGATTGGTTATAAAATTGGCACATAAACTTCTTCAGATCATAAACAGAAAAAGTATATCTTTTAAAATTTTTCTTGTAACCCTGATTCTTCTATTAGTTTCCGCCAGTACTATTTATCTAACCCTCTACTTCTATCTCCCTATTTTTTATGAAAAATACAAAACAAACAGCTTAGAAGTAGAGAGTAATAGATTAGTAGAGAAAGCAAAAAATCTTTATTTGGATGATGCTACAATACTTTTCGATAAATTTGAACAAAATTTCAATGCTTATCCATCACTAACTGACAATACAGGCAAAATCGTTTTTCCTTTAATCAATTATCGCATTTTATCAAAAGCTCAAAGGTTAGATGAAAATTTAGATTTAGATAATGAACCTGAAATTTTAACTATAGAAGAATCAACTGCTCAAGTTGGAGTTGCTTTAACTGCTCAAGTTGGAGTTGCTTCAACTTCTCAAGCTGGAATTATTACTATGAATAACTTGCCAAAGACCTATAAGATTTCTGTACCAATTGTGTTTAAAGATGAAACATTAACTCTAAACATACATGCAACGTTGCAGCCAATTGACGAGGCTTCTCAAGTATTATTATTGCTTATTCCTTATATTGGAGTAGTGATTTTTATTATTTCGATTAGTGGAGCCTATATTTATTCTAAGATTTTTTCTAAACCATTAATTACTATTAATCATGTAGCTAAGAAAATGGCTAATTTGGACTTTACAGCTAAAATAAATCTTGATTCAACAGATGAGATAGGTCAGCTGTCCAGAAGTTTAAATGAAATGTCAGCAAACTTACAAAGAACGATGCAAGAGCTACAAACAGCCAATGAAGCATTGAAAAGTGACATGGAGAAAAAACAGGAAGCAGAAGCAAAACGCAGAGAGTTATTTGCAACAATTTCACATGAGTTGAAATCACCTATTACAGCTGTAAAAGGGCAATTAGAAGGGATGCTTCATAATATAGGTGTATACAAAGAACGGGAAAAGTACTTAAAACGGTCTTATCAAATCATGGAAACGATGGAATCACTCGTTCGTCAAATTCTTCAAATATCAAAACTTGAACAACTTGGTTTTACTTCCAAATATGAAAGGGTCAATATATCTACTTTGGTTTGTACTACGATAAATAATCTTGGTTTTTTCGCTACTGAAAAAAATATTCAAGTGATTAACGAAGTACAGGAAGAACTTTTTATCAACACAGATAAACAACTATTAGAAAAAGTAATAGGGAATGTTATTCACAATGCCATTGTATATTCCAATCATTTCGAACAGGTTCACATTCACTTAAAAGATAATGGTAATGGAACGTTGAAATTTGAAGTTTTAAATACTGGAGCATATATACAGGAAGAACATATCAAACAAATATTTGAACCATTCTATCGAGTGGAAAAATCTAGAAATAGGAATACGGGAGGCAGTGGTTTAGGATTATATATTGTTAAAACAGTGTGTGAAGCCTTATCTATTGATTATTCGATGAGAAATACAAAAGAGGGTGTTCTATTTAGTGCTCAAATTAATTAGTATTGCTGTCTTATTGAGTCTTGATAACCGCCCTCATAGACACCCAGATTCGACAATCCTAGGGCATGTTGCGATCCTCAAGAGGGATTGGAAATATGTCCCATTTTTATGTTTTTTGCTTGTATGTTTGATGTAAGCGTACTACGAACAAGTAGTATTGAAACCAAAAAACTACAAAACGCCTTTTTTCACCTTATTCCTTACAGTATTTTGATGCAAAATTAAAGCTTCTAAGAGAAATGATATACTGCTTAATATAACTATTTCCTCTAATTGGAATTTTCGCTTATTTTTTGGTATACTTTGCCTGATATGTAAGAATTGTTTTTTTATTAACTACGTTAATGAGGCGTTCTATTACGAAGATTAAAAAGAATGCCATCTTGTATAACATGATTTTCTTTCTTCTGCCCCTTTATTTACTGTATATTTTCCTAAATACAGAGCGTTTTCATAGACATTACTTTAAAATAAGATTGATTCCGTTTGAAAAAATCATAGATTTCTTTACCCATTTTGAAACGTTTAATCGCTATGAATTACTAGGGAGGATCCTACTTTACATTCCTATTGGGATTCTTATACCTCTGTTATTTAGCTCAATAAACAACATGTTAATAACTTTTGTGTTTACCCTAACCCTTAGCTTTTTAATGAATTCAGTTAAAATAGTAGCTCAGGCTGGTTTCTTTGAAATCGATGATATCATACTTAATGTGATAGGTGTTGTGATAGGATTCGTATTTGTTAAAGGCTGGTTTTCTCTTATAGAAATCTTGTTTAATTCTAAAGAGTCTCACAAAGAAAGCCTACTGCAAAATTAAAAAACGCACCCTTTTGGATGCGTCTCAATAACTATCTAGGAATCTCACCATGTGGATTTCTAAATTTTGTAACGACAATGCTATTACCGAAATCTTTAGTTGCTAAAGTGGCGGTAAAAATATCATCGAACACAAAACCTGCTTTTTTAAATTTGTACACCTTCGCATTATTCCAAGTCCAAATTTCTCCTTGTTTTCCTGCTGGAATATTCACAGTAAATGTATCTTTAAAGGTTTCAACTTCCTTCCATTTTTGTCCTACTTCAGCTTTGAAGGCATCTTGAAATCCCCCATCTACTGTGATTGATGTTTCAGATGTTGCCTCTCTTGAAACCTCACGCACCCATTTGAAATTTTCTTTCGTTCTGTTTTCTGTATAGTCGACTCTATAATCGTATTTTGTCGTACCAACATAATCCATAAGTTGATAGTCCAGCCAAGCCGTTGGTTGTATACCTTTACCTTTTTCGTCATTGTTAGTATTTTGTTCCTTGACAACAGATTCTTTTATAAATCCATTCTGTTCCATGAATTCTTGAGCCTTTTCAGGATCGTCGATATAAATAACGGGTACAGTCTGTCCTTTTTCACTTATGATGTATTCAATCTTATCTGGTGTAATGCTACTGTCGCTCAATGAAGCAGGTAAATCATTTGCTTGAACATTGGTAATTGTCCAAGGAATTGTGACTCCAATAGACAATGCTGCAACCAATGACATTCCAACTAATTTCTTAATCATGGTCATTACTCCCTTTTATGTAAAATACATACAAACCGAATAATAACATACAATTATTGGATATTCCATTCTGTTTGTAGTATTTTTAATATATTCCGTATTTAGGAGGTTCTAAATTCATGTTTAAAATAGGTATTGCGTTTCTTTTTGGAGCTTTCACCCATTTGTTTCTAACTTTGGTTTATGCAGAATACATGTCGCTAGAAATGTTTAAAATCATTGGATCGAAATCAGCTTATGACCTAAATAGTTCTTTCTATTCTCTTTTCTATTGGGAATTGGCCATAAGCGCCGCAATAATTTTACTCTCCTTCTTTATTAAGAAGGAACCAAAGTAAAAATATCCACACATGTATATTGCTAAAAGGGGAAAAACACCCTAGAACTACAAGTTCTACGCATGTGTTTCTAAGTAAGATCGCCAAAATATCGTTGGCGGTCTTCTTTTTTAGAAAAGGACCAACAATAGCAACGTAATATATCAAATTGGAATAATAGTCTATATCTTGTAAACTATTTAACGAATACGTCAGGAGGTGCTAAGCAGTCATGAAAGTAGCGATATACATTTGTTTTTCAACAGATGAACAGGCCAAGGAAAGCGTCTCACTTGAAGAACAACAGGAACGCCTTGTAGCTTATTGCAAAGCTAACGGCTGGAAAGAATATACCCTACATAGATGATTGCTATAGCGCTAAAACAACGGCCCGTCCTGAGTTCCAAAAGATGATGAGGGATTATAGTCTAAAAAGATAGAAATCGTTGTGACGACGAAAATAGACCGTCTGACGAGTCATTTGATACTACTACACCAGTTGGCGGAATGATTTTGTAATACTAGGCGTTTTCGCGGAATTCGAACGCGAACGCAATGCGGAACGTGTTAAAGATAATATGATTCATATGGCTAAGTTTATGGATCAGCGCAAAGGTAAAACCATAGCACGTTCATGCTATGGTTTTGACATTATGATAAAGAGTATGTTGTCAATTCAGTGGAATCTGCCGTCGTATAGCAGCGATTTTAAAACGCACCATTTGTTTCCTTCATCAATCTTTCCAATTCATCAAGCCTTTCCTTAAATACCTGCATCGCGTCCTCTATCGGCTTAGCTGTCGTCATATCTACTCCTGCTTCCTTCAAAACGATAAGAGGCGGTTTAGAGCTCCCTAACGAAAGTAAAGTCTGAATATAGCGCTCTGATTCTGGTTTTCCACCCGCTTCTACTTGTTTGGCCAGAGCCACGGATGCCGCAAAGCTAGTAGCATACTGATAGACATAATAGTTGTAATAAAAATGCGGAACGCGAGCCCACTCCATAGCAATCTCTTGATCCATAACTACCTGTTTACCATAATATTTTTTGTTAATATCCAAATACATTTTCTTAAGGGAGTCGGCCTGCAATGCTTCACCGCGTTGTTCAGCTTCATGCATCGCCTTCTCAAATTCAGCAAATTGAGTCTGACGGAATAACGTTGTACGGAAATTCTCTAAGTTTTGCACGAGCAAAGCCATTTTCTCTTTGTTTGTCTGAGCACTTTTATATTGACTAGTAAACAAGAGATTTTCATTCATGGTGGAGGCAACCTCAGCAGTGAAAATCGGATAACCTGATGTTATATAGGGTTGTGCCTTGTTTGTGTAGTAAGATTGCATAGCATGTCCCAATTCATGGGCAATAGTTGAGACATCTCCCTTTAAGCCTTGATAATTTAGCAATACATATGGGTGTGTATCATAAGCACCCCATTGGTAAGCACCTGTTCTTTTATCGGGTGTGGAATATACATCTATCCATCTGTTATCAAATGCCCTTTTAATGTGAGATACATACTCCTCACCAAGAGGCATAATCCCTTTTACAACCATCTCTCTTGCTTGCTCATATGGGATATATTCCGTTTTGCGATCAAATAAAGGTACATATAAGTCATACATATGAAGCTCTGGTAATGAAAGAATCTCTTTACGTAGCTTTAGATAACGCTCTAATAACGGTAAATTCTTGTTTACGGTGGAAATCAATTGATCATATACCTCTACAGGTACATGATTTGGTGTAAGGCTAGCTTCCAAAGCATTCTTGTACTTTCTATTTGATGCATATAGGTTATTTGCTTTGATTTGCCCTGCAATAGTCTGGGCCAGCGTATCCTGATATTTCTCTAGTGTCTGATACATAGCCTGGTATGCTGCTTTTCTTACCCTCTGATCCTTGCTTTCCAAATAAGTAGCATAATTCGTTCGGGTTAATGGCACCATTTTACCGGATTCAACTTTTATAAGGGGTAACGGGATGTCTTTGGAGAGCATCTTATAAGTGTTTTCTGGGTTTTCTCCCAACGAAGTAAATGAAGCTAACAATTGTTCCTGTTCTTTCGGAAGCATGTGCTGTTTCGTACGAAGCTTTTCTTCAATAAACGGTTTATAAGGGGCTAGTTCTTTTGCCTGCAAAAACTTTTTCATCTTTTGATCGGGTATCAAAATAAGCTCTGGCCCTACCCAAGCTGTTTTTTCCTTAACATACACACGTATCTTTTCCGCCTGGTTCAAAATCGCCTGAGCACTTGGATCTGCCGTCTGTATATCAAAATTCAGCGTAGCATACACGTTCACTTTATCGAGTAGACGCATCAACTGACTATACGCTTCCATTCCTTGAACAAGTGCCTTTGCTGATTGGCCCCATTTCCCTTGGTGCTTCGCAAAATCATCGGCTAGGCGCTTTACTTCCTGCTTATCTTTTTCCCACGAAGTAAGATTTGGATAAGTATTTGCTAGATTCCATGTAAAAATGGTTGGAATTTCTTTGCGATTTTGATATGATATTCGTTGTGTCTCTTTTTTATCCCCTTGTGGATAGGCAAAGGAAACAGACATAAAACTACTGTGGATAAAAAACGTGCATGCCGCAAAAGCGCATACAATGCTCTTTCTTTTTGTAGAAAGCATAGTAGCTGACTCCTTTCTAATACAGTAACACTTCTAAATTTTATTTATGATATACATACTCTAGTTCGGCATGAATTTTATTCAGAAATATTCCTGGTAACAGTCACCTCTATTATTGTGAGAAATTGTGAGAAAATTATTCAGTTCATTTTTGAATAAACCTGTGGATATCTCTGTGGATAGTTTTCTTAAAAAAAGTTATACACAAGTGAAAGCCTTGCTACGTATAGGTTTTCACTTTTTGGGTTATCCACATTTTTTTGTATGATTTTGTGGGTAGTTTTTTTTCCATACAAAAAAATGCCCCCTTATAAGGAGGGCACTGAAAAAGTCCACTTAACAAAAAAAAGGTATAATCCCTCATTTTTCGAGGTGATTGTACCTTTTTTCTGTATAATAAAAGTATCAATTTATGTGGGTGGGTACGATGATTCAAAAACAACAATCAATGATCTTCAGTCCATTTATAGCTATATATGATGTAGTCGTTCCGAAGGATAATTTGTTACGAAAAATCAACGAACTTATGGACTTCTCTTTTGTGTATGACGAGCTTAAGGATAAATACTGCCTAGATAATGGTCGTAAAGCTATTGATCCTATTCGTATGTTTAAATATTTATTGTTGAAGTCTATTTATGATTTGTCTGATGTAGATTTGGTTGAACGTTCGAAATATGACATGTCATTTAAGTATTTTCTCCATATGGTACCAGAGGAGAAAGTGATAGAAGCGAGTTCTTTAACCAAATTTCGAAAGCTACGTTTAAAAGACATTAACCTTCTAGATATGCTTATTAATAAAACAGTTCAAATCGCTATTGAAAAGGGGATTATCAAAAGTAAAGCTATTATTGTTGATGCTACTCATACGAAAGCTCGCTATAATCAAAAATCTCCGAAGGAGATCCTCACGGATCGATCAAAGAAATTAAGAAGAGCCGTCTACACAATAGATGAAAATATGAAGCAGAAGTTCCCTGCTAAAACAACATCCAATGTATTAGAGGATGAAATAGACTACTGTCAAAAGCTCATTGACGTAATCGAAAAAGAAGGCAATATCTCCGAGTATCCAAAAGTAAAAGAACAGTTAAATCTACTGAAAGAAACTGTCACTGATGACCTCGAACAGTTGCAAATCTCAGAAGATCCTGATGCAAAACTTGGTCATAAAAGTGCAGATTCCTCGTTTTTTGGCTACAAAACACACTTGGCAATGAGTGAAGAAAGGATAATCACAGCCGCAACAATTACTTCTGGAGAAAAAAGTGATGGAAAGCAATTACAAACGTTGATTGAGAAAAGTATAGAAGCTGGCATGGAGATTGAAACAGTTATCGGTGATACAGCTTATTCGGAAAAAGATAATATTATTTACAGTAAAAAGAATGAAATCAAACTAGTTTCTAAATTAAACCCTCTCGTTACGCAAGGGAATCGTAAAAAGGAAGATGAATTTGAATTTAATAAGGATGCCGGGATGTATGTGTGTAAAGCAGGACATATGGCAGTCCGTAAAGCTCGACAAGGGAAAAAAGGTGTAGGGAAAAATCAAACGGATACGTATTACTTTGATATTGAGAAATGCAAGCAATGTCCATTGAAAGAGGATTGTTATAAAGACGGAGCAAAAAGCAAAAGTTACTCAGTGAGTATTAAATCCAGTGAACATACTGAACAGGCAAAATTCCAAGAGAGTGAGTACTTTAAAGAAAAATCAAAGGAAAGATATAAAATTGAAGCGAAAAACAGTGAGCTAAAACACAGACACGGGTATGATGTGGCATCATCTTCGGGTCTTATTGGCATGGAGTTACAAGGGGCAATGGCTATATTCACTGTAAACTTAAAAAGAATATTGAAATTAATGGATTAAAAACAAAATAATAAACCGATGAAAATGGTAAAAAGACGACTCTTGCATTCAAGAAATGAATTTGAGCCGTCTTTTTTTTGATGAAGCTATATAATTCCTTCGGAAAATCGTAAGATTTTCAGTGCCCTCCTTATAAGGAGGCATCTTTTCTTATCTAGCATATTATGGTTATTCCTCTGAGGACTCTTTTGGCGCTGACACCAATACCTTTTTCATCTTCTTTTCAAATTCTAATCGCGGAATCATCACACTGTGATCACATCCCGTGCATTTAATTCGAATATCCATCCCCATACGAATAATCTTCCATGCATTCGTGCCGCACGGATGCTGTTTTTTCATCTGGACGATATCTCCCAGATCAAAATGCTTTCTTTCCATGAATTCACCCACCCGGATTTATCACTTTTTTATCTTTACTCATCATAACAGTTTTAGGGTATGGAATTTCAATACCTCTATGAATAAATTCTTGTTTAATTCGCGCTCTCATCTTACGCATAATTCCAAAATGCGTATTAGGCTTACACTCTGCTGTCACACGAATAATGACTTCAGATGGTCCTAACGCTTGTACGCCCAACACCTGCGGCGGAGTTACAATATCCTCTTCTTCTTTATCCATTTTATCTACGATTTCCTTTAATATCTGTTCTACATGCGTCAAATCCTCCTCATAAGCGATAGAAACATCGACAAAGGCGACGGAATTCTGAACCGAGAAATTAGTCACTTGATTAATCGTACCATTTGGAAAGATATTTACTTCTCCCGTCCAGCTTTTAATTTTTGTGATACGTAAACCAATAACCAAAACGGTTCCCGTAATTCCATTGATCGTCACCATGTCTCCCACAGCAAATTGATCTTCAAAAATAATAAAAAATCCTGTAATAACGTCTTTTACTAAGCTTTGCGCTCCGAATCCCACTGCTAGACTCAGTACCCCAGCACTAACTAATACTGGTTGCAAATCTAGTCCTATTTGCCTTAGTACAACCAATAGTGTAATGAAATAGATCGTATATCTAGACACATTTTTAACCAGTATGCGCATAGTATCTACACGACGTCTATCAAATTGAATCATGCTTTTTTCACGATTAATAAAAATGCGATCTACCGATTTTCCAATAATGGTTACTAAAATACGCGCCATCACAATAATGAGGACAATCCCCATCAATCCAAAACCTTTATCCACCCAAAAATCGGGGTTTGATATTATTCCATACACCTGAGTCCACATCTTTTGAAATGCTGTTAAGTTGGCAGTCAAGTCTTGTTGTATTTCCTCCAAGTCTCTCATCCCTTTCTTTTTTACATAGATATCTCCACGTAGGTTCCATTTTCATAGCGAAAAAATCCACGTATAACTACGTGTTGCGAAGTAATGATAGCCAGAGCCTGTTCAAATGACTCTCGTGGAAATTCAATAGATAGTGCACATCCAGCCGTAATTTCTTTAGGCGTCGGTCGGGTATCAATTTCAATATCGTCATATTCCAATAACATTTCTGCCCGTAACGCTTGCTGTGTTGAATCAAAAGCGATCAAGACGGTACCTTCCATCTTTGTGCCCTCTCCTTTTCCTTCTAACCTCTATCACACTTACTTATCTACTTATTAGTAAAGCTTTATCTATTTTACCCGGAGATGAGACTCTCTTCTACTTTCTCTTACAGTTTTTCATCAATTTCTAATCTCAAAACTCCTTGTTCAGGTATAAAACACCATGAATCTCCATATACTAGGAATACTTTTATTTTCTTGGGGGTATCTATGAAACGATTTGAAGAGAATCCGGATGTTTCTTATCCTCCTTTTAAAGTTGATCACACACATGAGTCAGCCACGAGAAAATTGTCTGCTCATCTATATGAACGTTTCCTTCAAAAGTCAGTTGATCAAGATCTGGTAATCCTTTGCATTGGAACAGATCGCTCTACAGGTGATGCCTTAGGTCCTTTGGTTGGCTCTCGATTACAAACGTATTATCTTGACCACATCTCGGTATACGGGACACTTGAATCTCCTGTTCATGCTGTTAACCTCGAAGATCAAATCACTATGATTACAGAAAGACACCCTAATGCTCTCATCGTAGCTATTGACGCTTGCTTGGGACAATATCAACACGTAGGATGTATTAACGTCGCTGATGGTCCAGTGAAACCTGGAGCTGGAGTCAAGAAAGAATTACCCGCAGTCGGACACTTTCATATAACCGGAATTGTGAATGTCGGTGGGTTTATGGAGTACTTCGTCTTACAAAACACGCGATTACATATTGTAGTCAGCATGGCAGATATTATTGCCTCAGCTATTTCCAAAGCAACAACTCAATTATTCTCTCCTCAGCTTGATTACACATGGCAGGATATGCCGTATGTACGAGACGGTAGTTGATACTAAAAAGGAGACCTCACTCACGGTAAGGTCTCCTTTTCATTTTCATCCTCTTTTATCCGACATAAAAAGCCTCGGAAATTTCATTAATTGCCGAAATCAGTCGCCTCACGTCGGTTTCGTCGTTATATACCCCAAAGCTGGCCCTCACAGCGCCTCTTTTTTCAGTACCTGCCGTCTCATGTCCAAGCGGCGTACAATGATAACCAGCTCTAACAGCGATTTGATATTGTTGATCTAAAATAAATGCAATCTCAGAGGCATCTGCGCCTTGTACATTAAAGGCAACGAGCCCAACCCGTTCAATAGACAAGTCAGGTCCGTATACCTCCACTCCATCTATCTTTATCAATTCTTCGATGGTCATTTTTGTTAACGACCATTCTTGATGATGAATCTGCTCAATCCCTGTTTCTAATACAAACGATACACCAGCACCAAGCCCCGCAATACCCACTGTATTAGCTGTTCCACTTTCGTAACGATCTGGTCTGGTCGTTGGCTGTTCAATAGCCTCAGATTGACTTCCGGTCCCACCATGAATCAATGGTTCCAGATTTATCTCATCCCTCACAAATAAGCAACCTGTTCCTTGTGGGCCATATAAACCCTTATGTCCAGGAAACGCCAACATATCAATCTTCATCTTGTTAACATCTATAGGTAAAATTCCTGCTGTTTGAGAAGCATCCACCAAGAAAGTAAGCTTATGACGTCCACTCAGCTCGCCCAGCTCCTGAATTGGTAAAATAACACCTGTTAGATTGGATGCATGGCTGACCACAAGCAGTTTTGTCTCCGTTCGAAACGCTTGTGCAAAATCCTCAGCATAAAACAACTGATCTTCACGTGGCGTGACATAGGTAATTTCAATTCCAAGCTTTGCGCGTAAATATTCAAGTGGTCTGCGTACAGAATTATGCTCAATCGATGATGTTACCACATGATCCCCTGGCTGTAAGAAACCTTTTATGGCTTGATTAAGGGCCTGCGTCGCATTTTGATAAAAAAAGAGGTCATTCGGGTTCTCAATCCCAAACAACCTAGCAAGTTGTACACGCGTCCGAAACAATGCCTTACTGGCCTTCATAGCCAGAGTATGTCCTCCTCGACCAGGATTGGCTGCGTACTCGTCAATTACTTCTATCATGACTTCTTTTACCTGAGGTGGCTTTGGCCAAGAAGATGCGGCATTATCCAGATAAGTCACTGACATAGGAAAATCCCCTTTACTCTTCTATTTGCAAAATATCAAGAATACGTTGCAGATCGTCATCGGAGTAAAATTCTATTTCTATCTTTCCCTTTTTATTACTTTTATTGATTTGGACACCTGTTCCAAAGCGATTCTGTAAGCGTTGTTCCCATTGTACATATACTTTTTCCTTAGTAACAGGCTTTTTCTTTTTGGTTTCACGTGAAACATGAAGCTGTTTCACCGTTTCTTCCAATTGGCGTACTGTCCATTCATACTTAATAACTTCGCAGGCCAGTTTCCATTGTAACTCAGTATTCTCTACGGGAATTAATGCTCTAGCATGTCCCATTGATAAGGAAGATGTTGCTACTAGTTTTTTTATTTTATCGGGCAACTGTAACAACCTCATAATGTTTGTTACGTGTGGACGACTTTTCCCTACTTTTTGTGCTAATTCCTCTTGGGTATAAGAGCAATGCTCCATTAATTTAAAATAAGCTTCTGCTTCTTCCATCGGGTTTAAATTTTCCCGTTGAAGATTTTCGATGAGAGCAAGCTCCATAATCTGTTGATCAGTATAACTTTTGACAACAACAGGTACCTTTTGCAAATCTGCCAATTTAGCAGCACGCAGACGACGTTCCCCCGCCACTAGCTCATATCCTTTAATACTTTTCCGTACAATTAAAGGCTGAATAATACCATGAATCTTGATGGATTCCCCTAGTTCTTGTAGAGCTGTTGGTTCAAACTCTTTACGAGGCTGGTACGGATTGGGACGGATCTCACTGACATCGACGTCTGTAACTTGCTCGCTCTCTTCAATCAAATTAGAGGTAATTAAGGCGCCTAACCCTTTTCCCAAACGTTTACTCATATACCGACCACTTCCTTAGCCAATTCAGTATAAACTTCGGCCCCTCTCGAACGTGGATCATAGCTGATAATTGCTTGTCCATGCGATGGTGCTTCGCTTAGTCGCACATTGCGTGGAATAATTGTTTGATACACTTTATCTTGGAAATATTTCTTTACCTCATCAATTACCTGAATACCTAAATTCGTTCGCGCATCTAGCATAGTTAACAATACACCCTCGATAGCTAGATTTGCATTTAAGTGCTTTTGAACCAATCGAATCGTATTTAATAGCTGACTAAGCCCTTCTAGCGCATAATATTCACATTGAATAGGAATAAGCACTGAGTCAGAGGCAGTTAGCGAATTGACTGTAAGAATCCCCAGAGATGGAGGGCAATCAATAATAACAAAATCATAGTTATCTTTAACGACTTCCAGTGCCTTCTTTAAGCGGATTTCTCGTGAAATGGTTGGTACTAGCTCTATTTCTGCTCCTGCTAATTGTATCGTAGCAGGGATAATGGATAGCCCTTCAATCTCAGTGGGCAGAGTTGTTTCAATCGGACTGATATCATTAATTAATACATCGTATACGCAATAGCGCACATCAGCTTTATTAATGCCAACACCACTCGTAGCATTTCCTTGTGGGTCAATATCCACTAACAAAACCTTTTTGCCTATACTAGCCAGGCAAGCGCTTAGATTCACAGCAGTTGTCGTCTTACCAACGCCGCCTTTCTGATTGGCTACTGCAATTACTTTCCCCAAAATCTCCACCTCATTTGTACATGTTACTTGTGAGAGCAGCTTGTCGTATTCCTGACGCTGTTCGCGCAAAATTAGCTGTTTTTAAGAACGATTTTGTTGATAAAGTACACAATTTAGATGTTGCCCGTATTCAATATATACATAATAATACAGAAAAAGAAAGGCGGCTCATGCCGCTTTATGACTGAGGTTTTTGATTTTTAGGGATACGAATCGTAAATTGATAATATTCATCGTAATCCTCTTCATTTGTTTCCACAGGTAAACCTGTTTGAATAACCATATCAATTGATTGACGCACCGTATTAATAGCAATGCGCGAATCACGTGAAAAGGCCTTAAAACGCCCCCGCTTTTCCTTTTCAGGTTTAGGATTTTCAATGATTTCAAGCAGTTGTTTCACTCTAATTTCCGTTTGCTTAACGTTAAGCTCTCGCAAAGAAATTTCTTCTAACACCTTAATTTGTAGCTCTGCATCCTTAAGCGGTATCAAAGCACGAGCATGTCGCTCCGTAATCCGTCTAGCCATCAATGCTTCTTGAATCAGTTGTGGAAGATGTAAAAGACGTAATTTATTGGCGATAGTTGATTGTCCTTTACCCAGACGTTGAGCTAAACTCTCCTGCGTTAGATTATGAAGGTCAATGAGTTTTTGATAGGCATATGCCTCTTCAATAGAAGTCAGACCTTCACGTTGTAAATTCTCAATTAAAGCGATAGAGGCTGTTTGTGTATCATTAAAATCTTTTACAATAGCGGGTATCCGCTCCATACCGATCCTTTTCGATGCACGCCATCTTCGCTCTCCCGCAATGATCTCAAACTGGTTGTTACGAACACGAACTACGATTGGTTGAATAATACCATGTGTCTTGATTGTTTGGCATAGTTCTTCAATTTTTTCTTCGTCAAATACAGTTCTAGGCTGATAAGGATTGGGGACAATCTCATCAACTGGAATTTGCTTAATCTCCTCGTTTTCCGCTTTATCCGAGAGACCAAACAAACGTGAAAATTGATTTTTTACTGTCATTCTGAAATCCCCCACTTCTTTACACACAGTTAGAAAAACTCATGGTGGCCAAGTCTTTGGTGATGGCCAAAATTTAGCGATGATAGAACCTTACGTACACTTACTTATCCAGGATTTATCGCTTTACAAGCAAAGAGAGAAGAACGTAAATATCTCTTCTCTGACTTAAGGCTCTGTTACTATACATTTCGCACAGGACGATGACGGTTAGAACCCGCACCTCTATGCATGAAAGTATTCTTCATAATAAGCCTAAATCCTGCCGACTAAATAGATAATCTTTATGTTTCACGTGAAACAGCAAGATATACTATTCCTCTTCCATACGCCTTTTTCTTTTTATCCGTTTCACTTTTGATACAAATATTTTTTCTTCTTTTTCTACTTCATCGTCTTCATATTGTTCACTTCTGAAGTATTGAAACAACCCTGGAAACAATCGATGAAAATCTAAAGCGAGATAGGCAAAAAAAGAAGCAACAATAGCCGTAACATACATACCTGCGCTAAATAATAACCCAATAGCAGAAGCTACCCACATTCCGGCAGCCGTTGTTAGCCCTTCTACACGACCATTAAATTTCATGATCGCACCTGCTCCTAAAAAGCCCATGCCTGTCACAACCTGCGCTGCCACCCGACCAGGATCTTCATTAGCTCCTCCAGATTGAAATCCATAAATAGAAGCCAGACCAAACAAACATGATCCAAAGCAAACCAAGCTATAGGTACGAAAACCAGCTACCTTTTGCCGTTGCGATTTTTTGGCATATCGTTCACGCTCAATTCCCATGATAGCTCCCGCACAAAATGCCAAAATTAATCGCAATAATATAATTGGTAGCTCTGGTGGGAACACTTCTTGAATAAAATCACCCATTACTTCTCCGCCCTCTCCTGCAGATACAAGAACTGATTCATGTTCATGAAGTAACAAAATCTGGATGTATGATATCTCTCTTTGTATAACGGTTAATTGAGCTAAACTTTTCATGTTTTCTTCTATTTTTATGTAAGAAGAATAAATTTTCTGTCCTTCATATGTTCATAAATTCAAAAAAAGAAGTTAGTTCCAATTAGGAACTAACTCCTCTCCTATATACAAACATTTAGTAACTACAGTAATGGTTTTTTCGCAGGAACGCCTGGACGACGAGGATACGTTTTTGGTGTTGTCTCTATTTTGTTGATAAGAATAATATTTCTTTCCCCCGCTTCGTCAGGCAGCTCAAAACTCTCCACCTTACGTGTTTTACCACCAAGTAGCTTGATAGCACGCTTAGCCTCATTCAGCTCAAGCGTAACATCTTGCCCCTTCATTGAAGCAAACAAACCATTTTGCTTAACCAAAGGCAGACAAAACTCTGCTAACAAGTTCAATCGTGCCACCGCTCTCGCTGACACGATATCAAACTTCTCACGATACTGTTTATCCTGGCCAATTTCTTCCGCTCTTCCATGTACGGGATACAAATCAGTTAAGCCTAGTTCTTCACCAACATGACTTAGAAAATTCATACGTTTTTGCAACGAATCAATGATGGTCATCTGTAGATGTGGAAAGCAAATTTTAAGCGGAATGCTTGGAAATCCAGCTCCTCCTCCTACATCTGCCATCCTTTTGATATCATGTAACGGAACATAGAACGCTAAAGAAATGGAGTCATAAAAGTGCTTATTGTATACTTCATCTTCTTCTGTAATGCCTGTTAAATTCATCTTCTCGTTCCATTCGACCAATAAACGATAATATTGATCGAACTGGTCCAATTGTTCGGAAGTAAGCACAATCCCTTTTTCTTGTAGGCGTGCAGAAAAATCCTTTTTGCTCATTCCAGTCTCCTCTATTCAGCTACTTGGTTTAGCATGCGATGAAATTGCTCCATATAAATCATTAAAACAGAGATATCGGCTGGTGTTACACCGGAAATACGTGATGCTTGACCAATGTTTAGTGGACGAATTTTTTGTAGCTTTTCACGTGATTCTTTCGACATACCGGAAATAACTGTGTAGTCGATGCTTTGCGGAATAAGCTTCTCTTCCACTTTTTTCATCTTTTCTACTTGAGCTAATGATTTACGAATATATCCGTCATATTTGACTTGAATTTCTACTTGCTCACGCACATCCACGCTTAACTCTTCTGGAGCAGGAGAAATGCGGTGGATCTGCTCATACGTTACTTCTGGACGACGTAATAATTGGGCTAGATCAATGACCTCTGTAAGCTCAGGTGTACCTGTCTCACGAATTACTTCCTGTGCCAATTCATTTTCCGGACGGATACGCGTCTGATGCAATCGTTCCTTTTCCTTTGCCACTAGCTCGCGTTTTTGTTGAAAATGACGATAGCGTTCTTCACTGATTAAGCCAATATCGTATCCAATGTCAGTTAACCGCATATCTGCATTATCATGACGAAGCAATAGACGGTATTCTGCACGAGAAGTTAACAAACGATAAGGTTCATTGGTACCTTTCGTAACTAGATCATCAATGAGAACGCCCATATAAGCTTCCTCACGTCCTAAGATAACAGGCGGTTTCCCCTGCACCTTACGTGCTGCATTAATACCTGCCATTAGACCTTGTCCTGCAGCTTCTTCATAGCCTGACGTACCATTAATCTGGCCTGCCGTAAACAGACCATCTACCAATTTTGTTTCCAAGGACGGCCACAATTGTGTAGGTACGATAGAATCATACTCAATGGCATAACCAGGACGCATCATCTTAACCTCTTCCATACCAGCCATAGAACGAAGCATGCTCAACTGAACATCTTCAGGCAGACTGGTTGACAGACCTTGTACATACATTTCTTCTGTATGACGACCTTCTGGTTCCAAGAAGATTTGGTGACGTGGTTTGTCGTTGAAACGTACTACCTTATCTTCAATAGACGGGCAATAGCGTGGTCCAGTTCCTTCAATCGCACCAGAATACATCGGAGCACGGTGTAGATTATCCTGAATTACTTCATGAGTTTCGAGATTCGTATATGTTAACCAACATGGTAATTGATTTGGAATTGAAGCCGTTGTTTCATATGAAAACGCACGTGGCTCCTCATCACCTGGTTGAATTTCCATTTGAGAGAAGTCAACGCTACTTTTATGCACACGTGGCGGTGTCCCCGTTTTAAAACGAACAAGATCAAAGCCCAATTCTTTTAAATGCTCAGCCAATCGCACTGATGGACGCATGTTATTTGGTCCGCTTTCATACTGAAGATCACCAATAATGATCTTCCCACGTAGATACGTACCTGTTGTAACGATGACTGCCTTCGCTTTATACCGTGCCCCTGTGTTCGTAATAATACCTTCACACACGCCATTATTTACTATTAGTTCCTCTACCATTGCTTGACGCAAAATTAGATTTGGCGTATTTTCGATGGTTTTCTTCATTTCATGCTGATAGGCAAACTTATCCGCCTGTGCACGTAACGCATGAACAGCTGGACCTTTCCCTGTATTAAGCATACGCATTTGGATATATGTTTTGTCTGTATTTTTGCCCATTTCGCCGCCTAGTGCATCGATTTCACGAACTACGTGTCCTTTCGCAGGACCACCTACCGATGGATTACAAGGCATATATGCTACGGCATCTAGATTTATGGTGACAAGCAGGGTTTGACACCCCATACGAGCAGCTGCCAGTGCAGACTCACAACCTGCATGACCTGCCCCGATAACAATTACGTCAAACTCTCCGCCATTGTATGTTGTGCTCATGTTTCTACCTCCTATTTACCGAGACAGAATTGGGAGAAAATCTGATCAATTAAGTCCTCACCAACACTCTCCCCGATTACTTCTCCTAATAACTCCCACGCCTTTTTTATATCAATCTGCACCATATCAACCGGCATTTGCTGATGAATGCCATCTATAGCATCCTCCATCGCCTGTTCCGCTTGACGTAGCAAATTAATATGACGTGCGTTACTCACATACGTCATATCTTCCTGTTGTACACGACCTGTAAAGAATAGATGGGCAATGGCTTGCTCTAACTGATCAATCCCCTTCTCTTCCTTTACGGAAGTTAGAATCAGGGGTGCATCAGGAAAAGCTTCTTTTACCTTATCTAATTCTAGCTTTTGTGGTAAATCGGTTTTATTAATAATAATGATGACTTGTAAGCCTTTTGCTGCTTCAAAAATAGCTAGATCATCATCATGCAAAAACTCATTATAGTTTACCATAAGCAGAACCAAATCGACTTGTTGAAGAAGTTGGCGGGACTTTTCTACACCGATCTTTTCAACAATGTCATCTGTCTCACGAATACCTGCTGTATCAATCAGGCGAAGTGGAACTCCTCTTACATTTACATATTCCTCGATAACATCACGTGTCGTCCCAGCAATTTCTGTTACGATCGCTTTATCCTCCTGCACAAAACTATTTAGCAATGAGGATTTACCCACGTTAGGCTTTCCGATGATCGCTGTAGATAATCCTTCACGCAGGATTTTCCCTTGTTTAGCCGTTTGTAGCAAACGAGCAACTTGTTGTTTTACATCCTCGCACTTACCTAACAGGAAATTCTGTGTAAACTCTTCTACATCATGCTCTGGATAATCAAGAGTCACCTCGATATGAGCCATTGCTTCTATTAACTCCTGGCGTAAGCCCTTAATGAGCTTAGACAGCTTTCCTTCTACTTGCGATAAAGCCACTTTTAAGGCTTTATCCGTTTTAGCCCGAATTAAATCAATCACTGCTTCTGCTTGCGATAAATCAATACGACCGTTTAAAAAGGCTCTTTTCGTAAATTCTCCTGGCTCTGCCAACCTTGCTCCATGCTCAAGCACCAAATCTAGTACCTTTTCTACAGAAATCAGACCTCCATGGCAATTGATTTCTACTACGTCCTCTCGTGTAAAAGTACGTGGTGCTCTCATGACAGAAACAAGGACCTCTTCTACTTGCTCATTGACGCTTGGATCAATCAGTGCACCGTAATGTATCGTATGACTATCCACAGTGGATAACTGATTTTTACCGCGATAAATTTTATCCACAATCGTAAGTGCATCATCGCCACTCACACGAATTACTGCAATTCCACCTTCACCCATGGGCGTAGCGACACCTGCAATCGTATCCATATTCACTATATTTCACCTCAAAACTATGAAGTAGGCATTCTATTTCTAACGCCTTAGCATATCACATTTTTCCCCCAAAGAATAGAGCGCCTGCTGATGATACTTATCCACAGTATTGGCAAAATCAGAACAGGAAAAACGCACAAAAAAAAGAAGCCTAGCGTGAGGCTTCTTTTTCCTTCGGTTTCGGTGCAACCACAATATAACGATGCGGTTCTTCACCTTCACTAAACGTAATTACATCGGAGCGTGTTTGCAAAAAGGCATGAATTACTTTGCGTTCTGCTGCTGTCATCGGTTCCAAACGTACGTTTCGTCTAGTATGAATCGCTTTTTGAGCAAGACGATAAGCCAATTTCTCTAAGGCCTCTTTGCGCTTTGCCCGATAATTTTCTGCATCTAAAATAATTCGAACGTGTTTTTCCGAATGTTTATTGGCTACAACGTTAACCAGATATTGCAAGGAATCCAATGTCTGGCCACGTCGTCCGATCACCATGCCTAAATCTTCACCAATCATGTGGAAAACCGTACCCTCTGATTGTTTTTGAGAATCTATTTTTACCTGAAGGTTCATTTGCTTTAACACATCAGCTAAAAAAGTGCGTCCCTCTTCAATCGGCTCATACTGTACTTCCACTTCTACTTTTGCATCTCTGGTGCCAATTAAACCAAGAAATCCTTTACTCGGCTCTTCCAGTACGCGAACATTTACTCTGTCTCTTGTTACTCCAAGTTCTCGCAGTGCCTTTTCAACAGCTTCATCAATCGTTTTGGCTGAAGCTAGCGCTTTTTTCACTTGGAAGCTCCCCCCTTGGGACTTTTCTGAGTAGCACGGTTATCTTTGTATAAGAAATACGTTTGGATAATCATATAGATGTTACCGTATACCCAATACAAAGCAAGGGCAGAAGGTAACGTCATAGAAATTACCAAAATCATTATAGGCATCATATACAACATCATTTGCATTTGAGGGTTGTTTTGCATAGCAGAACCCATCATTTTTTGTTGCAAGAATGTTGTCAGAGCAGCTAAAACAGGCAAGATAAAGAACGGATCCTTTTCCCCTAGCTGCATCCATAGAAACGATTGTTCACGGATTTCGGTCGTACGAATAATCGCATTATAAAAGGCAATAAGAATAGGCATTTGAACCAATAATGGTAGACAGCCTGCCAGCGGATTAATGTTATTTTTCTGGAACAATAACATAGTTTCTTGCTGTACTTTTTGTGGATCATTCTTGTACTTATCTCGGATTTTTTGAAGTTCCGGTTGAATAACTTGCATTGCTTTAGAAGATTTAATTTGCTTCACGTTAAGTGGCAATGTCAAAGTACGAATTAAGATCGTTGCAACCAAAATTCCAAGTCCGAAGCTGCCGCCAAGTAGTAGAGCAGATTCCTTGATCAGCCAAGATAGTGGATAAACAAAGAATTTATCCCAGATTCCAGTTGATTCAGGACCAATTGGCGGAGGATGTGCAATATCAGTCCCACATCCTGCCAGAATTACCATTAGTAACCCAAGCAGAAGGACATAACGAATACGACTACTCAAAGACATGTTCCTCCTTTAGTTAAGGAAAGTTATATTATTTATGTTTCTCTGGTACTGGGTCAATTCCTCCTGGATGAAAGGGATGACATTTGGCAATTCGCACAACGGCAAGCCACCCACCCTTCCATACACCAAAACGGCGTATGGATTCAATCGCATAAAAGGAACACGTAGGCGCAAATCGACAGGTTGGAGGTTTTAATGGTGAAATAAATTTCTGATAAAAGCGGATAAACCCAATCAAAAATTTCTTCATTGTCATCTAACCTCTTTTTTCGTTATGTATGTCAACCGCCTTTACTGCTTTTGCTCTTTTTAGGGCATGCATTAAAGAGCCTTGCATGGAGGCAAGCGGCATCTCTTCTACTCCTGGTCTCACAATTACAATAATATCCAAATGAGGGCTAATTCGATCCTCAATCGCAGCAATCGCTTCTTTTAAAAGACGCTTTACCTTATTACGTGTGACAGCGTTGCCAATTTTTTTACTGGCAGAGATCCCGATTCGAAAAGTGGCTTGTCCCTGATTTTCTAATGTATAAATAACAAACTGTTTGTTAGCTGCTGATTTTCCTTTTTGAAACACCGTCTGAAACTCTTCGTTTTTTCGCAATCGATGCGAGCGATGCATTGGTGGACACCCCTACCATCAACATTATAGTGGAAAAAAAGGGCGCATTCCACTGCTTCTAGTATTACCAAGAAACAAAGGAAGAAGCCAGCCAGGGGCTGGCTCCTCACATATATTCTCTCACCTTTTTCTATAGAAGAAAATGATCTTTTACATCTATAGAAAAAGGCCACTTTAAAATGTGGCCTAAGCGGAAAGCACCTTTCTACCTTTACGACGACGGGCAGCTAAAACCTTACGGCCATTTTTCGTGCTCATACGTTTGCGGAACCCGTGATCTTTCTTGCGTTTACGGTTGTTAGGATTAAATGTAGGTCTCATATTGAAGTTACACCTCCGTCCTCCAAGCATTCTTTGGAATTATATAAAGAAATAATCAAAAAGTCAAGTTACTGGTGATGTGTTCCCATTTGCCAAATTAATCCCTCTATAACCTTCTCCTTCGTTATCGTGTTTCTACTATTTTTCTTTTTTTCGTCTATTTTCTACTATAAATAACTATCCACAAAAGATTATTTCCCGTGCCTGTGTATATCTTTTTTATCCACAGAAAAGTTTTCGACAAATTTATCTACAGCTTGCACACAAAATATAGGGGTGTTGATAGATTAGGGATACTATTTGTTGTGTTTGTGGATAACTATTAAAAAACCATTGATATCATGGCTTTTATTTGATATCATGTTTTTGTTTTGATCCGTTGATAAATGAAATGGGATTTTTACTTTTCCACAGCATGTGGATAAAGTTGTGGACAGATATTCTGCATTGTGAATAAGATACTCACATCTATGCGGATAATTGTCTTATTTTTTTCTCAAAAGGTACGGGAGTCCGTGATGACATATGATTTAGCGTTTTTATTTATCCACAATGCCTGTGTAGTGCGAAAGGAGGGATTTACTAGGTGGACGCAACGATTATTGAATTATGGCGAAAAGTTTTAGCTAAAATCGAGAAAACATTAAGCAAGCCTAGCTTCGACACCTGGTTGAAGGCAACAAAGGCAACTGCGTTAGAAGAAGATTCTTTGATTGTAGTCGCTCCTAATGAATTTGCTCGTGATTGGCTAGAATCTCGCTACTCACCACTTATCATAGAAACGCTATATGAAACGACAGGCATCCATATGAAAGTGAGGTTTGTCGTTCCCCAAAATCCCGATTTCGGTCTTACTGATGAGTTACCTATGGCGAAAGCAAAATTAGTATCTCAACCTCTAGCTGGCGACGATCAACCGCCTAGCATCTTAAATCCGAAATATACATTTGACACATTTGTAATTGGTTCGGGGAATCGTTTTGCTCATGCAGCTTCACTCGCTGTAGCAGAAGCACCCGCTAAAGCTTACAATCCGCTATTTATTTACGGGGGCGTAGGTCTTGGTAAAACACATTTAATGCATGCGATTGGTCATTATGTGATTCAGCATAATCCATCTGCGAAAGTGGTCTATTTATCATCTGAAAAATTTACGAATGAGTTTATTAACTCCATTCGTGATAATAAAGCTGTTGAATTCCGCAATAAATATCGTAGCGTAGATGTTCTGCTTATAGATGATATTCAGTTCTTGGCTGGAAAAGAATCAACGCAAGAAGAATTTTTCCATACCTTTAACGCGTTGCATGAAGAAAGCAAACAAATAATCATTTCATCCGATCGACCCCCAAAAGAAATTCCTACTTTGGAGGATCGACTTCGTTCCCGTTTTGAATGGGGCTTGATAACGGATATTTCACCACCTGATCTAGAAACTCGAATTGCAATCCTGCGCAAAAAGGCTAAAGCGGAGAATTTAGATATTCCCAATGAGGTTATGATCTATATTGCTAACCAGATTGATAGCAACATTCGTGAGTTAGAAGGTGCTTTAATTCGCGTTGTTGCTTATTCTTCTCTGATTAATCGCGATATTGATACGCAATTGGCAGCTGAGGCACTAAAGGATATCATTCCTTCCTCCAAACCAAAAATCATTACGATTATTGATATTCAACGTGCAGTTGGTGAAGCTTATACTTTAAAATTAGAAGATTTTAAGGCCAAAAAACGAACAAAATCCGTTGCTTTCCCAAGGCAAATAGCCATGTATCTATCTCGTGAGCTGACCGATGCCTCCCTCCCTAAGATTGGAGACGAATTTGGGGGTCGCGATCATACAACGGTTATCCATGCCCATGAAAAAATTTCAAAATCATTAGCAGCTGACCCTCAATTGCAGGTTACCGTTCAAACTCTTATTGAAAAATTGAAGGCTGGTCATTAAACTATTTTTTTCTGTGTACATTTGTGAATAACCTAAAAAGCCTATACACAACTTATCCACATGTGTATAGGCTTTACTTATCAGCACATTTCGAGGATATCCACAAATCCACAGCGCCTATTACTACTATTACTATTTTTTAATATAAAATAATACTTACTAGTATATGCATAAAGCATGCGGAATTATGCATGATCATTTCTATAAAAAATCCTTGTATACGGGGGTAGGGTATCATGAAAATCACAGTTCAACGCGAGAAACTATCAACTGCTGTTTCACATGTTGCTAAAGCTGTATCAACCAGAACGACCATTCCAATTTTGACAGGTATTAAGTTAAAAGCAGATCATGAAGGTTTAACATTAACCGGTAGCGATTCAGATATTTCCATTGAGGTACATGTTCCATTGGAAGAGGGAGAAAATTGGGGAGTTACTGTACATGAATCAGGTAGTATAGTGCTACCATCACGTATTTTTAGTGAGATTGTACGAAAATTACCTGCTAATGAAATTGAAATTAGCGTAGATGATCGATTACTTACGTTAATTCGTTCAGGCCAAGCCGAGTTTACGATTAATGGTTTGAATGCCAATGAATATCCGCAATTACCTCAGCTAGAAGAGGATAAGGTTTTCAGTATCCCAAGTGATTTATTAAAAACAATGATTCGTCAAACATCTTTTGCAGTTGCTACTTCTGAAATGCGTCCTATTTTAACAGGGATTATGTGGACGTTAGAAGAGGGATTACTTAAATTTGTAGCAACAGATAGCCATCGTTTTGCTTCTCGTAATGCGAAAGTAGAATGCTCTGAATCCCTGCGATTCTATAATATTGTTGTACCAGGTAAAAGTTGCAATGAATTGGTAAAGATTATAGATGATGATCAAAATTTGGTTGATATCGTTGTGGCCGATAATCAGATTTTAGTAAAATCAAACCATATCTTGTTCTACTCCCGTCTTTTAGAGGGAACGTATCCAGATACCAATCGCATCATTCCACAAGGCTGTAAGACGGAGATTGTTTTATCTACAAAAGAATTTTTGCAATCCATTGAACGTGCTTCTCTATTAAGCCGCGAAGGTAAAACCAATGTGGTAAAATTGATAACACTACCGGATGGAAATGTAGAGATTTCATCAAATGCACCAGAAATTGGTAAGGTAACAGAAACCATTCAGCCAAAACAGTGCAACGGAGAGGAACTAAAAATCTCTTTTAATGCAAAATTTATGATTGACGCGCTTCGTTCTATTGACAGTTCTGAGATCGTAACTAACTTTACTGGAGCGATGAGCCCATTTATTATTCGCCCAACTGATCATGATTGGAGTTTACATCTAATCTTGCCAGTTCGTACGTACTAAGAGGTAGCCACCCCTAAAGGAGTTTTCCAACATGGTAGATAAAGTTCATATTTCTACAGAATATATTACGCTTGGACAGTTTTTAAAACTAAGTTCAGTGATTGATACAGGTGGAATGGCCAAGCCGTTTCTGGCTGAAGTACCGATTACAGTAAACGGAGAGAAAGAAAACCGCCGAGGTCGTAAGCTATATCCAGAGGATGTAGTTGTTATTGAAGGGTACGGTTCTTATCAAGTGGCTGTACGCTGAGAGGAGTAAGCCCTTTGTTCTTACGTAATCTGTTTTTGGCTCACTATCGAAATTACAGAGAGCTTTCACTGGATTTTACAGGACCGATTAATTTGTTTGTTGGGAATAATGCACAGGGCAAGACCAATGCATTAGAATCCATCTATGTACTTGCTCTAGCCAAATCCCATCGAACTTCCAAAGATAAAGAATTAATTAATTGGAATGCAGATTATGCGACCATCCGTAGTGAAGTCAATCGACGCTACGGATCTGTTCGTTTAGAGATGCAGTTGACCAATAAAGGTAAAAAGGCTAAAATTAATGGTTTAGAGCAGAAAAAATTGAGCAACTATATCGGTTCTTTAAATGTTGTTCTATTTGCGCCAGAAGATTTAGCAATTGTAAAGGGAGCTCCAGCTCAACGACGGCGTTTTTTAGACATGGAAATTGGTCAGGTTTCTCCAACTTATATCTATCACTTAAGCAATTATAATAAAGTGTTAGCGCAGAGAAACCAGCTATTAAAAGATCTAGCCATGAAAAAAAGTAGCCAGGTCGATCTTATGGCAATTTGGAATACACAATTGGCTGATTTAACGGTAAAATTACTAAAGAAGCGTTTTGAGTTTATCACCAAATTGGAGCAGTGGGCCCAAGAAATTCATGCTGGAATCACGAATGGTAAAGAGAAGCTGAGCTTGCACTATGTAAATAGCTCGCCAGTTACCAAGGGGATGAAAGAGGAAGAAGCTCTGCAAACGTTACTAGCTGCTTATGAAGAGATTTTTGAACGGGAAAAAATGAGAGGTA
The DNA here is from genome assembly GCA_007833815.1 of Brevibacillus laterosporus. Classification (NCBI taxonomy): domain Bacteria; kingdom Bacillati; phylum Bacillota; class Bacilli; order Caryophanales; family Paenibacillaceae; genus Brevibacillus; species Brevibacillus laterosporus. The sequence continues at coordinate 946,617 of CP033464.1, forward strand.
GTACGCTAATTGGACCTCATCGTGATGATTTCTCCCTTTTGGTAAACGAGATGGATGTACAATCATTTGGATCACAAGGACAGCAACGAACAACAGCTCTATCTTTGAAATTAGCGGAAATTGAGCTGATTAAGCAAGAAGTAGGGGAATATCCGATTCTTTTGCTTGACGATGTCTTGTCTGAACTGGATGAACATAGACAAACATTATTACTTGAAACGATACAAGATAAAATTCAAACGTTTGTAACGACTACAGGTGTGGAAGGATTAAAGCATCAGGTCTTACAGCAAGCAACTCGCTTTAATGTGCAAGAGGGGACCATTTCCAAAGAAGGGTAAGGTGAAGTGTATGTTTCTGCACGTGGGAGGAGACACGGTTGTTAGTATGAAAGAGGTTATCTCAATCATCGATCATCAAACGGTCAAAAGCTCAAAGATATCCCTAACTTTTATGGGAGATCAGAAGAAAGAGAAACGCCTGATTGATCAGCAGTCGGAAGATATTAAATCCTACGTTATTACGGATCGTGCCATTTACTGTTCACCCATTTCTTCGCTTACCTTGAAAAAACGTGCGCAGTTTTTACAGCACAGTGAGCTGTTTCCCCCTGTACAAACTGATAGTAAGGAGTTGACAGAGTAGTGGATGTAACAACTAAAGATCAAAACTATGATGCTAGTCAGATACAGGTACTGGAAGGTTTAGAAGCAGTACGTAAACGTCCAGGGATGTATATTGGTTCTACTAGCAGTCGAGGTCTGCATCACTTAGTATGGGAGATTGTAGACAACTCTATCGACGAATCACTTGCGGGTTACTGTACGGAAATTAACGTATTTATTCATAAAGATAATACTATCACCGTTATTGATAATGGGCGTGGTATTCCTACAGGTATTCATGATAAAACAGGTAAATCAACAGTAGAAACCGTTCTAACAGTCCTACATGCTGGTGGTAAATTTGGCGGTGGCGGATATAAGGTTTCAGGTGGATTGCACGGGGTAGGTAGCTCTGTTGTTAATGCTCTTTCTGAATGGATGAATGTTACTGTTAAACAAAATGGAAACATTTATTCTATGCGCTTTAATGTTGGTGCACCGGAAGAAGACCTTAAAATAACCGGCGAAACAGAAATAACAGGGACAACGATTACATTTAAGCCAGATCCAACTATCTTTACGGAAACGACTGAATTTGAATATGAGCTGTTACAAAAGCGTATTCGCGAATTAGCCTTCTTAAATAAAGGCTTATGCATTACGCTGGAGGATCAGCGAGAAGGCCAAGAACGTCGTGAAGAGTTCTACTATGAGGGCGGAATTAAGTCTTACGTAGAGTACTTGAATAAAAACCGTGAGAGCCTGCATGAAGAAGTGATCTACTGTGAAGGCGAAAAGGAAGGATTGCAGGTAGAGGTAGCGATTCAATACAACGATAGCTATGTAAGCAACATCTATTCCTTTGCAAATAACATTAATACGCACGAAGGTGGAACACATGAGGCTGGTTTTAAAGCAGGCTTAACCCGCGTAATTAATGATTACAGCCGTAAATTTAACTTTTTAAAAGAAAAAGATACAAATCTGTCTGGCGATGATGTTCGTGAGGGAATTACAGCAATTATCTCTGTTAAAATTTCTGAACCACAGTTTGAAGGACAGACAAAAACCAAGCTAGGTAACTCAGAGGCTCGTAGCATCACAGAATCGGTCTTTGTAGAGCGATTCCAAGAATTTATGGAGCAGAACCCTGCTGTAGCCAAAAAGGTTGTAGAGAAGTCCCTGATGGCTGCTAGAGCGCGTGAAGCTGCTCGAAAGGCACGTGAACTGACTCGCCGTAAAAATGCCTTGGAAGTAAGTGCTCTTCCGGGTAAGCTGGCTGACTGTTCTTCCAAAGATGCAGCGGAGAGCGAATTATTTATTGTAGAGGGTGACTCTGCGGGTGGCTCTGCCAAAATGGGACGCGATCGTCATTTCCAGGCGATCCTGCCATTGCGTGGTAAAGTATTGAACGTAGAGAAATCACGTCTAGATAAAATTCTAGGTAACAATGAGATTCGAATGATCATCACGGCACTAGGAACGGGTATTGGTGAAGATTTTGATATCAGTAAAGCGCGTTATCATAAAATTGTAATCATGACCGATGCCGATGTCGATGGTGCTCACATTCGTACACTATTGTTAACCTTCTTCTATCGCTATATGCGTCAGTTAATTGAAGCTGGTTATGTGTATATTGCGCAACCACCACTCTTTAGTATTAAGCAAGGGAAAACCATGCACTATGCCTTTAATGATCGCCAGCGCGACCAAATCCTGAGCCAACTAAAAGAGATTCCTAAACCAAACATCCAACGTTACAAGGGATTAGGTGAAATGAACGCGGAGCAATTGTGGGAAACAACGATGGACCCTACTGTTCGTACGTTGCTACAAGTAAGTTTAGAGGATGCCATTGATTCTGATATGGTCTTCCAAACTTTGATGGGCGATGAAGTAGAGCCGCGCCGTGACTTTATTGAAAGCTACTCTCGTAACGTACGTAATTTGGATATTTAATGTAACCCATACCCACTAATTGGGTGGTCACAAGGATTCGAATTTGTTCATAGTAAATTGGAAAAGCTTGTCCTTTATTGGGCAAGCTTTTTGTTGTGTAATAGACATTTTCACTATACATGTTTTATAAAACGTTCCCCATTAACTTCTTCAACTTAGCTTCTGTCGTAGATTGTGGCACAGGAGTATAAATACTACAACGTAAATCGGCACTACCATGTACCTGCAAAGAGGTGAGATGAAACAACATCTTTCCTGCCTTAGCATGTCGAAATTCAATGTAAACCTCTGGAGCTGAGCTAACCTCGCTCTGTTCCCATAATCGCTGAAAATCAGGATGCGCGGCTTTCATTTTACCCACGAATTGATTATACCAATCATCCTCTACATATTGCCCATAAGAGGCCCGAAAGATAGCGAGAAAACCACTCACGAAATGCTCCCAATTAACGGCTAACCGCTGCAATTCTTTTCTAGTAAACACCAGGCCTACTAAATTACGTTCTTCATAAGGAATCTCATTAAAATCTAGAAATACATGTGAGGCTGCTTCATTCCAGCCAACAATATGGCTCCGACTATCCGAGATGATTGTGGGGCAAAAGCGAAGTTCTTTCAAAATTTTTTGTAAGGGAGGAGTGATTTCTGTTATTTCTTCGTTCCTTTTTGTTATAACTGGCCCAGCTCCAAGTGCTAACGAATGTAGATATTTCTGCTCATCTACTGTTAGTTGTAAGGCAGTAGCAATGGCATCTACTACCGATTTTGATACGGTGATGTCACGTCCCTGTTCCAGCCAGGTGTACCAGGTGGTGCTGACACCTGCTAACTGTGCCACTTCTTCTCTACGTAACCCTGGCGTTCTTCTACGTACACCTGCAACTAGACCAACAGATTCAGGAGAAATCTTCGCTCTTTGACCTTTTAAAAAGGTAGATAGTGCTTGAAGTCTTGCATTTTGGTTCATTTCTTCCTCCATCCTTATCTGTATTCTTATACTGGTACTAATTATACTATGATAAACAGTAACTTGTAATAGGATAAAGGCTTTGCCAAGATAGATAGTAGAAAGAAGTTGAAGTATTTCTAAATGTTAATTAAAGGAGTGTGCCTATGGAAAGAGTAGTGATTACTGGAATGGGTGTTGTAACACCGATTGGAAATGACGTAGAGAGCTTTTGGAGCAATTTAGTTCAAGGTACATCCGGAATTTCATATATAGATACGTTTGATACTAGCAAGCATAAAACAAAGTTTGCTGGGTTGGTTAAAGATTTTGATGCAGAAACCATATTTGGTCGTAAAGAGGCACGACGTATTGATCGATTCAGTCAGTTAGCTTTGGTAGCTGCTGGGCAAGCCTTGGAAGACTCGGGTCTTGTACTTGACCAAATTGACCGAGAGCGTTTGGGCGTTTATGTTGGTTCAGGCATTGGGGGCATTCAAATCATGCTGGATCAAGATCACGTGTTAAAGGAAAGAGGACCAGATCGTGTGAGTCCGTTGCTAGTTCCAATGATGATCGCCAATATGGCAGCTTCGATGATTAGCATCAAATATGGGGCGATGGGTCCAAGTATGTCTCCTGTAACAGCCTGTTCTATCGGAAATACAGCCATTGGGGAAGCACTGCGTCTGATCAAATTTGGGGGAGCTGACGTGGTTTTTGCAGGAGGTACGGAATCAGCTATTACGGAATTAGCTGTTGCTAGTTTTGGGAATGCCACTGCATTGTCTACTCGTAATGAACAGCCAGAACAAGCAAGTAGGCCATTTGATGCTGATCGCGACGGGTTTGTCATGGCTGAGGGCGCGGGTATCTTGATTCTAGAATCCTTATCACATGCGAAAAAAAGAAATGCTCGTATTTATGCTGAGGTTTTGGGTTATGGAGCTAGTTCTGATGCGTATCATATTGTAGCTACTCATCCAGATGGAAAGGGTGCCTACCAAGCCATGAAGCTAGCCTTAAAAGAAGCTGAAATTCAACCGGAGCAAGTGGATGTGATTAGCGCTCATGCTACCAGTACGGAGGTTGGCGATCGCTCGGAAACAGCGGCAATTAAGCGTCTTTTTGGAGAAAAGGCTTATCAAATTCCTGTGACAGCAAATAAATCAATGACCGGGCATATGCTAGGGGCAGCAAGTGCAGTGGAAGCTATCGCTTTAGTAAAAAGTCTACAAGAAGGAATTATTCCACCTACTATCAACCAAGAGAAACAAGACCCTGTTTGTGACTTAGACTATGTTCCCAATCAAGCTCGTAAGGCCGACGTTAAAATAGGGATGTCTAATTCCTTTGGGTTTGGTGGTCATAATGCAGTGATTGTCCTTCAATCTTGGGATTCGAAGCTTTTTTGATTGAAATTATGCTAATTCTGATAAACTAAAAGGTAACTATCGGAAGAAAACCCTCTCTCATGCTATAATTTATACAAGAAAAAACGAAAATAAAATCAGGATAAGATTTATTTCTGTTAAAAGTAGAGGGGTGGATACATTGAAACGTTTTTTTTCAGGGGTACAACCATCAGGTAACCTGACTATAGGTAACTATCTTGGTGCAATTAAGCAGTTTGTGGAATTACAACATGAGCCAAATGCAGAGGCTTTTTATTGTGTAGTAGATATGCATGCAATTACAGTTGCTCAAGATCCAGAAGAACTACGCAGACGTACACGTGAAATCGCTCAAATCTATCTGGCATGCGGCGTTGATCCAAAGAAAGCCACTGTATTTATTCAATCACATGTAAAGGAACATGCTGAACTTGGCTGGTTGTTACAATGTGCTACTTACATGGGTGAACTAAATCGTATGACGCAATTTAAAGATAAGGCAGAAGGCAAGGCAAACGTAAATGTTGGTTTGTTTACGTATCCAGTTCTAATGGCTGCTGACATCTTGTTGTATGATGCGACACATGTACCTGTAGGGAATGATCAAAAGCAACATATTGAGTTGACTCGCGATATTGCTGAACGGTTTAACAATAAATATGGTGAGACCTTTGTAATTCCAGAGCCAAGCATTCAAGAATTTGGGGCACGTATCATGGCACTAGATGAACCAACGAAAAAAATGTCAAAGTCAGCTGAGAGTGAAGCTAGTCGCATTGGAATTTTGGAAACTCCAGAGGTATTTAAGAAAAAAATTATGCGAGCAGTAACCGATACGGAGAACTCCATTTCCTATGACGAAACAAATAAGCCTGGTATCTCTAATTTGTTGACGATCTATAGTATGTTTGCTGATGAATCTATTGAGTCACTAGTAGAACGTTATCAAGGTCAAGGATATGGTACGTTGAAAAAAGACCTGGTAGAAGTCGTAACCGAACAGCTTGGCACGATTCAGCAACGTTTTAATGAATATAACGATGTAGCAGAGTTGGACAAAATTCTGCGGGAAAGTGCTGAAAAGGCAAGTGCGATTGCAGAACAAACCTGCAATCGTGTAAAAGATGCTATGGGATTATTACGAATTTAAATATAAAAACGTATGTAGTAGAGCCATTCCTCATAACGGGGAGTGGCTCTTTTCATATTTGTCGAAGTATGGTAAATAGATAGATATCCAGCGCCATAAAGTAAGTTTCACGTGAAACAATTTAATAAATCTAAACAAAATCAACATAAAACGCAATTTATACCAGCTTTCGACGACATATACTAATTAACTTTTCGATTCTACTTATTTAATATGGTCCCTTACAAAAATGTAAGCTTGATGAAAGCTAAACCGATGGGAATAAAAGCAAGTGATTTATAAAATAAGCATATGATCGCGAAGAAAGATTTCGCATTTTAAAAGATACGACAGCACAAGTATTTGCTGAAATCATGGACTGGAAAGAGTTTACTCCCAGTATGCTGGCTAATCCAGACCATGCCATTCACATGGGCGCTTTTATGATAAGCCATTGGGATAAGTCAGGTAAAACACAGAAAGAGATTATTCGTGCTTTTTTATTACGGAATAAAGATGTCCAGTTCAAACAAGATAAAACATTTCAAACAGCATATGAAGCTATTCAGAAGAAATATGACCAATACCAACGACAATTCAAATAAACATCAGAAAGGGACGATATGGCATGCAAACAGTATTGCAAGTAAAGAATGCTTCGAAAGTATACGGAGGAAAGACGAATACCTATACGGCATTAGATCATGTTAGTTTCGATGTGCAACAAGGCGAATTTGTTGGGATTATGGGACCATCAGGTGCAGGTAAGACTACGTTACTTAATATCATTTCTACTATTGACTCTCCAACATCAGGCGAGGTTTTGATTGATGGAAGTGACGTTGTCAAAATGAAGGAAGACAAGTTAGCGATGTTCCGACGGACGAAGCTTGGCTTTATTTTTCAAGACTACAACTTGCTGGATTCGTTAACAGTACGTGAGAATATTGCACTACCTTTAGCTCTGACAAAAGTAAAGGCAAAAGAAATTGATAAACGTGTAACTGATATTGCCAAAAGATTTGGTATCGAGCAAATTTTAGAGCAGTATCCATACCAAATTTCAGGGGGTCAGAAACAACGTTGTGCGGCATCTCGCGCGATTGTCACTAATCCAAGCCTGATTTTCGGTGACGAACCTACTGGAGCACTTGACTCTAAATCATCAGCGGACTTGTTACAATGCCTGCAAGCATTGAATCAGGAGGAACAAGCAACTATTTTGATGGTTACCCATGATGCAAATGCAGGAAGTTACTGTGAACGAATTTTGTTTATTACAGACGGAAAAATTTCAATGGAATTAAAAAAAGGTACACAAACGCGAAAAGAGTTCTTCCAACGCATTATGGATGTGCTGGCTGAACTTGGGGGTGATATGAGTGACGCTATTTAATCTGGTTTTACGCAATATGAGACGTAACATGAAAAGTTATTTGATTTATTTCGTCTCAATGATTTTCAGTATCGTCATCTACTATACGTTCATGTCCTTACAATTTAATACGCAAATTGCTGAAGTAAGCGGTGGAGATCCATATGTTAGAAAAGCCTTTGAGTTTTCCAGCGTTTTGCTTCTTCTGTTTGTAGCTGTATTTATGGTCTATTCAAATAGCTTTTTTACACGAAAACGGAAAAAGGAAGTAGGTCTCTATTCTTTACTAGGGGTTAGAAAGAAGCAAGTTGGAATGATGCTATTCTTTGAGAATCTATTCTTAGGAATTGGAGCCTTAATTTTAGGAATCATTCTTGGAGGTTTTTTATCGAAAGCTTTCTTGTCCTTACTGGTTTATCTAATGAATATAGATATGCAGGTAAACTTTGAAATTCCGTTGGAAGCTATCACGCAAACAGCTAAAGTTTTCTTTGTTCTGATTCTCTTTACGTCCCTACAAGGCTACATATTAATTTATCGCTTTAAATTAATTGAGCTATTCCGCGCCGAACAAGAGGGAGAATCAGTTCCAAAAGGTTCTGTAATTTTAGCACTTTTCTCTGTATTTCTCATTGGTTCTGCCTATTTCTTTGCAGCTACCTTTATGGATTACTTTGATGTATTACTAGCTTTCTATATCATTGGTGGTACTGTGTTAGGGACCTATATTTTGTTCCATTACTTCCTTGTCTTTTACTTTAAACGGGCGCGTAAAAACAAGCGTTCATTCTACAATGGACTAAATATGGTTAGTAAAGGTCAATTGTTATATCGCATCAAAGGAAATGCCACTGCTCTTGCCTCTATTACTGTGGTAAGTACCATTACAATCTGTGCAGTAGGAACAGCAGCGACTTTCTATTTCAACGTAAATGATGTAACGACTCAAAACAATCCATATAGTTATTCCTATCATAAGGACGGCAAGGACTGGAATAACGAGGTAGAGAAGACATTTGCAAATGCAAAAGATAAGCATCCAATCCAATTGGAGACTGAAGTGCCTTACATCATAATAAAAGGAACGGCAGACGAACAGAAAGCAAGCAGTTCCATACAATATCGCACATCAGATGGTATGTATCTATTAGGTCAATCTAAATATAACGAATTGGCTAAAGCCATGAATAAGGAGCTTGTAGAAGTGAAAGCAGGCGAAATGGTAATGGTAGACGCCTATTATAACGAAACGTTTGACAAAGATATTATCAACAATCGAGTTTCCTATAAAGCAGGGGACCAATCAAAAACCTTGACCTTGGTAGCAGCTAAGAAAGGATCAGTAAGTAATCTAGGAAAAACCACATTTGTGGTATCCGATGCTGACTATCAAGCTGCCCAACAGTTTGGAGAGCCTTATTTTATCAAAAATATTAATGTAGATAATCAGTATAAGGCTAGTGAACTGTCTACAAACTTGAAGAAAGTGATGCCTGAGCGCGAAGAATTACAAGATTTTTATACCCAATACCAAACGCTCATGGAAACAACAGGGGTAATGATTTTTATTGGTGGATTTATTGGATTGGTCTTCATGCTTGCGACAGGTTCAATCATTTACTTCAAACAGCTTACAGAAGCACACAATGACAAGAAATACTATACGATTCTTCACAAAATTGGTGCTACGAAACGCGAGTGCAAAGAGGCAATTAGTAAACAAATAGCGTTTATTTTTGGGGCGCCCCTCCTGTTAGGCATTAGTCATAGTCTGTTTGCACTTAACACCATGTCGGCTATGTTTAGAATGAACATTTTGACGTCGGTATTGGTTAGTATGGGAGTATATCTAGTTATCTATGTTGGATACTACTTTATGACTGTTCGCTCTTACAGTAATATTGTCTTGGATCACAATAAATCGTAAAAACAAGCTATTCTTTATACGAAAAGCAGAACTTCAGGGAAATGATCCTGAGGTTCTGCTTTTTTTACAAGTAAGCTGTAAATGACTTATATGCTAATTAACATTGAGCAGTGATTAGGAGGACTTCATAGGTAGCAGGTATCCCCTGATCTTGCTGAAAGGTATCTTGGTAATAATTCATCATTGGTATTAGAAGGCGTCTGTCTCCCAAGCCATGAGAGGGAGGGGGGACAGTGGCTCCTATTTCTTTAATCGAACGTAAAAAATCGATAACGGTTGAGTAATATAGTGTGATTGAGTAAGTTTGCACTTCTATGTTTTGAAAACCGGCATGTTCTAAAAAAGAAGCCCATTCGGTAGAACTATGAAAGGTAAGGACATGACTCTGAGCTTTTTCTCCCATGCTAGTGTAAGTTGCGTTATAGGATTCCTGTAATTCATGGAAAGTAAGGGGGCCAAATGTAGAAAATAACAGATGCCCCTCAGACTGCAAAATTCTGTGTAATTGAGAGAGAGTTTTCTGTGGATATAGGAGCCACTGAAAACAAGCATTCGAGAGAATCAAGTCATAACTGGAGTCAGTGACGGTATGTGCCCAATCCTCAATATCGGCACATACCAATTGAAGAGATGCTGGTAGAGTAGATTGATCATGATGATCTCGAATAGCTTGTTCTGTCCTCATCAGCATTTTGTCAGCTAGATCGAGAGCTGTATAGTGAGTTAATAAGCGAGGGTAGGTTACCATTTTCTTAGTAAGATACCCGGTTCCACAACCAATCTCTAGAACTCGTGAGGGGAGATATTTACTTTGAAAGGATTGGAGGAGTTGATCGGCCATCTGTTTTTGCACGATTGCATGTTGATCATATGTGCTGGCTTTCTGATTAAATCGTTGTTGGATGTGCAATTTATTTGGCACGAATAAACCTCCTTATTTCGTTAACTACATACGAAGAACCAGTTACAAATGGATAATGGCCCTGATAATCAGGTGAAATGAATGTGGCGTTTGGAATAGACTCTGCCATTTCCTGAGCTGCCGCATAGGGAATCACCGGGTCATTGAAAGAATGTATGAGTAAGCAGGGACAGTTTATGTGAGATAAAAGAGGACGACAATCTTCTAAGAGTAAAATATCAAGTCCAGCTAACAAGGCGTTTTCTGTCCAATTACATTGCTGAAGTAGGGTAGTACTACTTTGATGGGGAAGTTCTTTCTCTGATTCGGGAAACATACTTGTATAAAAGCGCTCTAGCACTTTATATCTACTCTTCTTAACAGATCGCTTCATTCGAATAAGAGAAGTCGTTGGCCAGCCCAGATGAATCTCTGCTTCGTCACGGACAAAACGTGCTGTTGTATTCAGAAGGAGAAGGCCTTGGACCGGGAAGGTAGCGGCAAGACGCTGTGCCAACATTCCACCTAATGACCAGCCAACGACTAAGATGGGAGAAGGTATTTCTTGCTGTATTCCACGATAGATTTCTTCGACTCCTTTATAAATAGCAGAGGGTGAGGCCATCTGAGAGAAATCGACTGCAACATGATAATACTCGGTCAAGCTTTGTTGCCAGCTATCCCAGATGAAAGAAGGCATTCCCCAACCTGTTAGCCAAAGGATGGTGCCATCCTTTTTCATGTAATCACCCCAAGTTCCATTGCTGTTTGAATGGTTTGGTGTGCTGCCCAAGCTATGTCTTCATCTGAATGTGTCGCCATGAGTGAAAAGCGGATTCTTGCTGAATCTTCAGGAACGGTAGGGGGCCGAATAGCTACGGCTAAAATTCCTGCCTGCTCTAAGCGGTTACTATACTCAATTGCTGTTTGGTTATCACCAAGTAAAAGAGGCACAATAGGAGAATCTCCAGAAGGTACAAGCAAACCAGCCTGTTGTAACTGAGTTCGGAACTGATTACTTTTTCTGTGGAGTTCCTGTCGGCGCCATTCTTCCTGTTGAACAATGGCAACAGAATGACCGATTGCTGTGACTAGGGCAGGTGGTAGTGAAGTAGAATAAATGAGTGGTCGACAGGTATGTACGAGGTAATCTATTAGTACTTGATCTGCACATACATAAGCCCCATATAAACCGAGGGCTTTGCTACATGTTCCCATTAGGATATCCACTTCCTGATGAACGCCAAGCTGATGGCATAAACCAGCGCCTGTTTCCCCATAAACTCCGCTCGCATGCGCTTCATCAACCATTAAAAATGCACCATAATCGTGTTTTATCTTGATCAGCTCTTCTATATTTGCCTTATCTCCATCCATCGAAAAGACTGTATCGGTAACGATTAGATTACGTCGGTGTTTCTCCTTATGCTTTTGAAGGAGGTATTGCAAATGTTCATAATCGTTATGACGATAGCGATAATGACTTGCTCTACTTAAAATCGTACCATCCACTATACTTGCATGATTAAGTCGATCACTATAAATGGCGCTATGACGATCAAGCAGAGCAGATATACAACCGAGATTAGCCATGTAGCCATTTGCAAATAATAGGGTTGCCTCTCGTTCCTTCCACCGGCTGATAATTTGCTCGGTATGGTGATAACAAGAGGAGTTACCAACCACTAATCGAGATGAGGTTCCTCCTGCTCCAAAAGTGTTTGCTGTTAGTTGCCATGTATTCAACAAACGTGGATCATGTGATAGTCCTAAGTAATTGTTAGAGGAAAGATTAAGTAGTTTTTGTCCGTTAGAAACAATCCAGGTTCCTTGGCACTCAGCTACATATTCAGTTGTGCGAAGCATACGTTGAAGCCCTTTTTTACGTCGATGTTCCAATTCTTGTTGTAATTCCGGGTATCTACTCATGTAAGTGGTCGTTAGCAAAAGCATTTTCTTCAATTTCAAAACCCATATCTGCAATCATCTGATGATCGGCATTCACCGATTGTCCAGTTGTGGTTAAATAATCACCAACAAACACAGAATTAGCAGCGTACAATGCTAGTGGCTGTAAGTGTCCTAGATTTAATTCACGTCCACCTGCTATTCGAACTTCTTTGGTTGGACAAATAAAACGGAACAAAGCGATTACTTTTAGGCAAAAACGTGGCGTATTTCGTTCCATATGAGCTAATGGTGTACCTAGAATTGGGTTTAAAAAGTTAATTGGAATAGAGTCTGCGTTAATTGCCCGGAGAGTATAGGCCATCTCCACAATTTCCTCAAGCGTTTCTCCCATTCCAATAATGACCCCTGAGCAAGGTGACATTCCGGCAGTTTTTGCATTATCAATTGTTTCGGTACGTTGATCGTAGGTATGGGTAGTAGTGATAGAAGCATAGTTATCCTTGCTTGTATTAATATTATGGTTATAGCGATCTACCCCGGCATTTGCTAGGCGGATGGCTTGTTCTGGTTTTAACAATCCTAAACAGGCACAAATTTTCAATGAAGAGGTTTGCTTTATTTCTTTTACTGCTTCAATTACTTGTTTTAATTCGCCCTCGGTTGGCCCACGCCCAGAAGCCACGATGCAGTAGGTTCCTGCTTTTCGAGAGATAGCTTCCTGAGCTCCCTTCATCAGGGTCTCTTTGTCTAACATCGTGTATTTTTCGATAGGTGCAGACGAACGACTTGATTGAGAACAATATCCGCAATCTTCCCGACAATGACCGCTTTTAGCATTCATGATCATGTTTAACTTCACACGTTTGGCAAAAAAACGATAACGTACCTGATAGGCAGCTTGCAGAATAGGCAATAATTCATCGTCAGTAGCTTGTAAAATACTGAGAGCTTCTACTGCGCTTAGAAGTTCACCAGCTATAGATTTTTTGGCTAAAATTGACCAGTCATATGTAGAATTGGTAGCTAATGCACTCATAGTACACGTCCCCCTATAGAGTATTACATCGGTAAGAATTATCTTAATTGAACAGGACTAACATTGAAGTTCTTGTAGGATGGGAGTCAGTAGAATATGCTTCTCTATAACTTCAATCAGTTGCTTTTTATTGAATGGCTCTGATAGATAAGGAAACAGACCCAGAACCTGAACCTTACCAAAGTCTTCTATATAATCAGCATTTTTTCTCATTTCCTTCATGGATAAATGAGCTTCTGTCTGATTTAAAATGACACCTAGAATTGGAATTCCTCTAGTGCGCAAGGCTTCTAATGAAAGAAGTGTATGATTAATGGTTCCTAAGCCACCGTGAGCAACAAGTAGAACAGGGAAATTGATCTGTTTAATTAAATCAATACCCACCATTGTGTCGGTCAGCGGAGCTAATAATCCACCAGCACCTTCAACAAGTAAGTTTTTATGTCTAGCAAAAAGCGGACCGCCAGCCTGCATAATACTCGGGAGTGTTAAGATGATGCCTTCTCGAATGGCTGCTAAGTGTGGTGTAACTGGTTCTACAAAAGACAGCGGCGCGATCTCGTGAGGGGCATCTTCTAACCCAGACAAAGATTGTATACGATAGGCATCGCTAACCATATCATCTGCACGAGCTCCTGATTGTACTGGCTTCCATACTCCAATATCCATATTTCTATGAAGGAGGGTAGTGGCCAAACTAGCAGTGATCATGGTTTTACCTATCTCCGTACCGGTGCCCGCAATAAAGATGCCATTGGTATGTTTCATATTTCTATACCCTCTGTAACCTCTACAATCGCTTGATATAAAATTTGGATCATCTCGAGTAGCTCATCACGTGTACTGGAGAGTGGCGGAATAAATACAATCACATTTCCGAGTGGACGTGTTAACAAGCCTAATTCTTTGGAACGTTGGCTTACTTTTACTCCGATTCTGTCATTCCAGTGATAAGGAGTTCGATCCTGTTTATCTAACACTAACTCTATGCCAATCATCAGACCTTTCTGGCGAATATCCCCTACATGCTTTCGCTCCAAAAAGGAAGGCCATTGTTGTTCGAGCCATGTTGCATCAGTAGCTACTTTTTCTACAAGTCCTCTTGATTCAAAGAGGTCTAAGCTAGCAAGAGCGACAGCACAGCCTAATGGATTTCCTGTATAGGAGTGACCATGGAAAAATGTTTTTTGTTCCTCGTAATTTGCATAGAAACCTTCATAAATCTCATCTGTTGTTAGAGTGGCAGCTAATGGTAGATAACCAGCGGTAATTCCTTTGGCAACTATCATGATGTCAGGCGTAACGTCTTCGTGCTCACAAGCAAACATTTTTCCTGTACGTCCAAAACCAGTAGCGACCTCGTCAGCAATAAAAAGGACTTGGTGTGCAGCCGCTAGCTCAGCGATCCTTTTCAAACAACCTTCTGGCATCACAATCATGCCACTAGCTCCTTGTACGATCGGTTCAATAATAATCGCAGCAATTTCACTAGACTTTTCTTGTAAAAGAGCCTCTAAAGCTTGAAGCGTTTGTTCAAGCGCTGCTCCTGCGCTTTCTTCGCGGTATGTATTTGGATAGGGAATGGTGTAGGGAGAGAACAACAGCGGTTTGTACACTTTATGATAAAGCGGAATAGCACCTACACTGACAGCCCCGATTGTATCGCCATGGTATGCCTGATTCATGGTAATAAACCTAGTTTTCCCGCTACTCCCTTTATTTTGCCAATACTGAAAAGCCATTTTTAATGCAATCTCTACACCAGTAGCTCCACAGTCTGAATAAAAGACTTTGTTAAGCCCATTTGGAGTAATCTTGACTAATTTTTCCGCTAATTGAATGGCCGGTACATTTGCCATCCCTAATAAAGTAGAATGAGCGATTCGCTCTAATTGTTCTGTTATCGCTTGATTTAATTCAGGTACACAATGTCCGTGTACATTAAGCCATACAGACGAAAATCCATCGTAATAAGCTTTTCCATTAACATCGAATAGCTTGACGCCTTCTCCTCGCTCGATAATTAAAGGATCATTTTCACAGTAATCCTTCATTTGCGTGAAGGGGTGCCATAAGTATTGTTTATTTTTGCTGGCTAATTCAGAGTAGTTGGGTGTTGAATTCACTTGGAATTGCTCCCTTCCTGCCATTTTATTTTTTGTAAACCTAAATTAAAAATAAGTTTACAAATATATTTAGAAATATAACATAGCTTTTTTTTCCTGTAAACGAGTTGAATGATTACGGATGCACATTAAAATTTGACAAATATAACAGAATAGCTGGAAGATGAAAAATGAGAGTGAATAAATTAGGGACAGAACAGAGAAAATATTTCTATTGTATAGTGGGAGGGAGAGAAATTTATGTTATCTCGAAAGGTTTCTCGGGTTGCATTGATTGGTTCTGGATTTGTTGGTTCCAGCTATGCTTATGCTCTATTAAATCAAGGCATTGTAAATGAATTAGTCATTATTGACGTGAATAAGGATAAAGCAGAAGGGGACGCCATGGATTTAAGTCATGGATTACCGTTTACTTCCCCTATGAAGATCTGGGCAGGTGACTACTCCGATTGTAAGGATGCCGATCTTGTGGTCATTACAGCAGGAGCAAATCAATTACCAGGCGAGACACGTATGGATTTAATTGAAAAAAACGTTAGGATCTTTAAGAAGATCGTAACTAGCATCATGGATAGTGGATTTCAGGGCATTTTTGTAGTAGCTAGTAATCCAGTAGATGTTCTTACATACGCGACATGGAAGATTTCAGGCTTCCCGCATGAAAAAGTAATCGGTTCTGGCACATTGCTTGATACGGCACGTTTTCGTTACTTGCTGAGTAGAGCCTTTGAAGTTGATTCCCGCAGTGTTCATGCTTATATCATGGGAGAACATGGCGATACGGAATTACCTGTTTGGAGTCAGGCAAGTATAGGTGGCAAGTCGATTACTGAATGCTTGAAAAAAGGTGTAGGTCCTAGCAAAGAAGAATTAGATCAAATCTTTATTAATGTACGTGACGCGGCGTACCATATCATTGAGAAAAAGGGTGCAACTTACTACGGGATTGGGATGAGCTTGGCTCGCTTAACAAAAGCCATTTTATATAATCAAAATTCCATTCTGACAATCTCCACTCTTTTACAAGGAGAATTTGGTCTACAGGATACATACTTGGGAGTTCCTGCTGTGGTAAATCGCAGTGGTGTACGTGAGGTTGTTGAGATTACGCTAAATGAAGAAGAGCAAGCTAAGCTAAAGCATTCTGCGGATGTGTTACAGAAGGCATTGTCTACGATCTCTTTTACTTAGCATAATAAAGAATTCTTACTTCTTATTGTGGGAAAAGTACTCATTATTAAGGTATAACAAACGTAAAGGGGTAACAGGAAAGGCTACTTCACTCTCTTTAGTAGCCTTTCCTGTTACCCCTGTTTTCTTGCTCATTAATGTAGTTGTTGGTTATTCTCGCTTACATTCCAGGTTTCCTGATCTTGAATTTGGTTCATAATAAGCATATATTCAGAAACAGCTTCCTGAATGGTTTGGGCAATCTTCCTTTGTGTCTTTTTATTTACTAGGAAATTACGATCACGTGAATTACTTAGGTAGCCCATCTCCACAATAACTGTCGGACAAATAGATTGCTTTAGCAGATAGTAAGTCTTACCTTGTAAGGGCTCACCTTTTGTATTATACAATTGATCCAGATAATGCTGGATAATATCAGCTAGAATATAGCTTTGATTGTTTTTTTGATACAAGACAAGCGGACCAGTGCTAGATTTGCTATTAGACCAGTTAATATGGAGACTGATCAGCATTTGGGGATGAACTTCCTTAGCCAAATGTCGTCTCTGAGCTAAATCACGGATATGACGAGAGGGAGAACGCAACCATTTGTTTTCATCACTTAGTGCATAATCACCCGTACGATTTAATAAGACATGATATCCCTTTTCTGTTAATTCTTTATATAATAGCTTGGCAATTTGCAAATTAATATCCTTTTCTAAAATTCCTTGATAAGAAGTTCCACCGTCTACACCGCCATGTCCCGCATCAATAATAATTTCTATAGGCATATGCTCTGAGCCAATAGCTCTGGCATGAGTAGGCAGAAGGTTCATCAACATAAAGGCTACCAAGGCTACCTTCAACCACTGCATACACTTCTCCTCCTTATGTTATGGCACAAGACATACATATCGTGTTTGAATTTTGATATGTAAAAAGTATCCCCTTACATTCCAAAACTCATGAAGCACTTCTAGAGGAAAACAGAGGAAGTTATATAATAAATCGCCTTTTCACTCCAGCTTTTTGGACGGAAATCGTACTTATATGTTATAATAAAGCGTTGTAATTTCGATTTGGAGGGTAACCTAAATGGCAGAACAAACATCTCGGTTTCCAAAAATTGACATTAGCCAAGAGATGCGTGACTCGTTCATTGATTACGCGATGAGTGTCATCGTTAGTCGCGCTTTACCTGATGTAAGGGACGGACTAAAGCCAGTTCATCGCCGTATCTTATATGCCATGCATGATATGGGGCTTACTCCCGATAAGGCTTTCCGTAAATCCGCAAACGTTGTCGGTCAAGTAATGGCTAAGTACCATCCTCATGGTGATACGGCAATTTATGAGACTATGGTTCGGTTGGCACAAGATTTCAATATGAGATACATGCTCGTTGAAGGACAAGGGAACTTTGGTTCTGTGGACGGAGATCGGGCGGCAGCTATGCGTTATACTGAGTCCCGTTTTTCCAAAATTGCTTTAGAAATGCTTCGGGATATTGATAAAGATACAGTAGACTTCATACCAAACTACGATGGACACGAAGAAGAACCTACCGTTCTCCCTTCTCGTTTTCCGAATTTGTTAGTAAATGGTTCAGCAGGTATCGCGGTTGGGATGGCGACAAATATACCACCGCATAATCTGAGGGAAGTTATTGATGGTGTCAGTGCCATGATTGATAATCCTGAGATTACCGTTGCAGAGCTGATGAAAATCATTAAGGGCCCTGATTTCCCGACAGCTGGTGAAATTTTGGGATACTCTGGTATTCGACGTGCTTATGAAACAGGACGTGGCTCCATTATTATGCGCGCGAAAACCAATATTGAAGAGAATAATGGTAAAGCTCGCATTATTGTAACGGAGATTCCGTATCAGGTGAACAAAGCAAGACTTGTTGAAAAAATTGCAGAACTGGTACGTGAGAAAAAGATTGATGGCATAACTGATTTGCGTGATGAATCTGACCGCAAAGGAATGCGTATCGTCATTGAACTTCGTAGGGATATCATTCCAAAAGTAGTGTTGAATAACCTGTTTAAGCATACCCAAATGCAATCAACCTTTGGGGTTAATATGCTGGCACTTGTTAATTCACGTCCAAAAACACTGAATTTACAAGAGATGATCTATCATTATCTAGAACATCAGCGTGTCATAGTTCGCAGACGTACCGAGTACGAATTGCGCCAAGCTGAAGCGCGTGCCCATATTTTAGAAGGCTTACGTATTGCACTAGATCATATTGACGAGATTATCAGCCTCATTCGTTCGTCACGAGTGGCAGAAGAAGCACGCAATGCCTTAATTGAAAGATTTAGATTAAGTCATGAACAAGCCCAAGCTATTTTGGACATGCGTCTCCAACGCCTAACTGGTCTGGAACGTGAAAAAATTGAAGCAGAATACCAAGAGCTTCTAATCAAAATTGCTGATTTGAAATCTATTCTTGCTGATGATAACAAGATTGACTCAATCATTCGTGACGAGATGAACGCTATCAAAGATAAATTCGGAGATGATCGTCGTTCTATCATCACCATTGGCGAAGATATGATTGAAGATGCAGATCTTATTCCAGAAGAGGAAGTAGTAATTTCCTTGACTCATAGCGGTTATGTGAAACGTTTGCCAGTAACGACCTACCGCAGCCAGAAGCGGGGGGGACGAGGCATTCAAGGAATTGGAACCAAAGATGACGATTTCGTCGAGCATCTTTGCATCACTAACTCCCACGATACCCTCTTGTTCTTCACTAGCAAGGGAAAGGTCTATCGCTTGAGAGGATTCGAAATTCCTGATCTAAGCCGTACAGCTAAAGGAACACCAATTATCAATTTGATTCAAATTGAAAAGGGTGAAACGGTCAGTGCTGTTATTCCGGTGAAGGAATTTAGAGAAGATCAGTTCATCTTCTTTGCTACAAAACAAGGTATTGTTAAAAAGACGGACTTAAAATCGTTTGAAAATATCAGACGTGGCGGTCTCTTTGCTGTTAACCTCCGTGAAGATGATGAGTTAATTAACGTTCGTTTGACGGACGGCAAACAACAAATCATCATAGGTACAAAACAAGGAATGTCCGTTCGCTTTAATGAAGGCGACGTACGTACCATGGGACGTACTGCTACAGGTGTTAAAGGGATTACCCTAGTTTCTAACGACGTAGTAATTGGTATGGATGTCATTCGCGATGATGCTGAAGTGCTGATTGTAACGGCAAAAGGCTACGGTAAACGTACACCTGTTTCTGAATATCGCATTCAAACTCGTGGAGGTAAGGGAATTAAAACCCATAACGTCACAGATCGAAGCGGTCAAGTTGTTGGTTTAAAAGTTGTGCAAGCTGATGAAGATTTAATGATTGTAACCATCACTGGCATCATTATTCGCATGGAGATGCAAGGAATTTCCGTTATGGGACGTTATACGCAAGGGGTAAAATTAATTCGTCTAGGCGATGAAGAGGAAGTTGTTTCGATTGCTACGGTAGAAGCTTCAGAAGATGAAGACTCTGATAATGAGGATAATCTTGAAGAAGAAGCTATTGAAACGGACGATGCTCATCAAAGCACAGAAGAAGAAGTTGTAGAGACAGATACAGATACAGATGTGAGCAATGAACCATCTGAAGAATAGGTAACAGCAAAAAGGTGATTCCGTGATGGGGTCACCTTTTTTATAAAGGCTTGTGGGAATATAATCAAGTTTTTCCTATCCTTTTATGAACATGGCTTTTATAATAGAAGATAATACTAAAGAAATAGGTCTAATTACTTAGTGAAGATATAGGGGGATCGATATGCCTGTTTGTCAGATTAAACACATACCGGTAGGATCTCGTTTAACGGAAGATGTTCATACGCCGTTAGGAGGATTGCTGTTTACAAAAGGAACCGTTGTAGAAGACAGAGAGAAAGAAATTTTGGATGCATTTATGATTGATGAGGTTCTTATTGAAGCTTTAATGGATGGAACTGTTCTTACGGAAGGATTCGCTGATGATAAGAAACAAAAAGCAGTAGAAAGTAAAGAGAAGAATAAATCTGCAAGAAGGCAACAAACAGAATCAGGGCTTGTGGAACATTTCGAGAAGTCAGTCACTTCCTTTAAAAACCTTTTTCAACATGTACAGGGAGGACAAAACATTCCTGTATTAGAAGTTCGGAATGTTATGACTACACTTCTTAAAGAAGTAGAAGAACAATCTAATCTATGGCTCATCCTAAAAAAAGCAGATAATCCGAATAACTACCTTTATGAGCACTGTGTAGGTGTCGGATTACTTAGCTATATTATGGCTAAGTGGATGAAGCTTCCGGAAAAGGAATGGATGCAAGTAGCTTTAGCAGGGATGCTAATGGACATTGGAAAAACCAAAGTCGAT